>NZ_WVTE01000232.1:0-42646 GCF_009939605.1 Rhodococcus sp. YH1
CCGAGGGCGGCGCAGGCGCGCAGGTCGTCGGCGAACCACGGCGTGCCGGGACCGTTGACGCGGACCGCGATCGCGCGGCCGGTGCCGCGGGTGGACACCAGATCGGCGACGAGGTCGCGGGCGGTGTCCTTGAGGGCGGTGGCGACGGCGTCCTCGAGGTCGAGGACCACCTCGTCGGCCGAGGAGGCCAGCGCCTTGCCGGCCTTGCGTTCGTCGGAGCCGGGGGCGACGAGCACGGCTCGCCGGCGGCGGGGCTGCGCAGGATTCACGGATCAACCTCTGCTGTGGGGCGGTCGGGAACGGGATAAATGTACGGCCATTGTCCGGTCCGGCGCTACCCGGCGCCGACTCATAAGCGAGGACTGGGGCGACGCATAGGCCGTTCAGGGGGTGTCTCGCGCCCAGAGGTATTGACATCGCGAGGGCGTGAGGCCAAAAATGGCCGTACAAATGACGGGTGGGATCGCAGGTCCCGTGTCGATTCGAGGATTTTCCGTGAGCTACCTGAGCGACGAAGAGACCTTCCTGGTCAAGACGGTGCGCGAGTTCATCGACCGGGAGGTCAAGCCGTCGGTGCAGGAGGTCGAGCACGCAAACGAGTACCCCGAGAAGTGGATCGAGCAGATGAAGCAGATCGGGATCTACGGGCTGGCGGTGCCGGAGGAGTACGGCGGGATGCCGGTGTCGATGCCGTGCTACGCGCAGGTCACCGAGGAACTCGCCCGCGGCTGGATGTCGCTGGCCGGCGCGATGGGCGGGCACACCGTCGTCGCCAAGCTGCTGTCGCTGTTCGGCACCGAGGAGCAGAAGCGCACGTACCTGCCCCGCCTGGCCACCGGCGAGGTGCGGGCGACGATGGCGCTGACCGAGCCCGGCGGCGGCTCGGACCTGCAGGCGATGACCACCACCGCCCGCCGGGACGGCGACGACCTGGTCATCAACGGCGCCAAGACGTGGATCACCAACGCCCGCCGCGCCGGGCTGATCGCGCTGCTGTGCAAGACCGACCCGGCCGCCACCCCGCGGCACAAGGGCATCTCCATCGTCCTGGTCGAGCACGGGCCCGGCCTGACCGTCTCGCGGGATCTGCCCAAGCTCGGCTACAAGGGCGTCGAGAGCTGTGAGCTGAGCTTCGACGGCTACCGTGCCCCGGCGACGGCGATCCTCGGCGGCGAGCCCGGCCGGGGCTTCGCGCAGATGATGAAGGGTCTCGAGACCGGCCGCATCCAGGTCGCGTGCCGCGCCCTCGGTGTCGCAGCGGCCGCGCTCGAGGACTCCCTCGCCTACGCGCAGCAGCGCGAGACCTTCGGGCAGCCGATCTGGAAGCACCAGTCGATCGGCAACTACCTGGCGGAGATGGCCACCAAGCTCACCGCGGCGCGGCAGCTGACCCGCTACGCGGCGGAGAAGTTCGACAGCGGCGAGCGGTGCGACATGGAGGCCGGCATGGCCAAGCTGTACTGCTCGGAGATCGCGATGGAGATCGCGCTGAACGCGGTGCGCATCCACGGCGGCTACGGCTACTCCACCGAGTACGACGTCGAACGCTACTTCCGCGACGCCCCGCTGATGATCGTCGGCGAGGGCACCAACGAGATCCAGAAGGGCGTCATCGCGTCCCAACTGGTGGCCCGCGGCGGCCTGTGACCAGCCGTCACTAGGATTCATGGTCGTCATGGGCGAACGCGACACGGAACCGGCGTACGCGCAGCTGTCGCGACGGCTGCGCGAGGCCGTCGACGCCGGTGAGTACCGCGGCGGCGTCCGCCTGCCCACCGAGGCCGAACTCGCGCAGCGTTACGGGCTGAGCCGGCAGACGGTGCGGCGCGCGTTCCAGGACCTCGTCGCCGACGGCGTCGTCTACCGGGTGCCCGGCCGCGGCACGTTCGCCAACGAGGACGGGCGGCGCTACCGGCGCCAGCTCGGCTCCATCGAGGACCTGCTCGACCTCGCCGCCGACACCACGATGGAGATCGTCGCGCCGCTGCGCCGCGGCGTGCACATCGAGGCCGCGAGCCGGCTGCGCCTGGACACCGATCTGGTGCACGCGGTGGTGCTGCGCCGCGTGCACGACGGGATCCCGTTCGCGCTGACCACCGTGTACCTGCCCGATCACGTGGCCGCGCACGTGCAGGGCGCCCCGGAGCTCGCGGCCGGGGCGTCGAGCCGGAACACGGTGATGGGCCTGCTCGAGCCGTACCTCGAGCACCCCATCGTCGAGGCGGCCCAGACGATCACCGTCGCGCGGGCCACGGAAGAGGTTGCGCGCGAGCTGAACTGCGGGCCCGGACATCCGCTGCTGCGGGTGGACCGGCTGTACTCGAACGATGCGGGCGAACCGACCGAGCTGTCCGTCAGCTACTTCCTGCCCGAGCACTACACGTATCGCGTCACCCTCCGCCGCGCCGGGCACCGGCCACTGCGGCCCTGACACAGGAGAAATGGAACATGCGGACCTTCAACGGAATCGACGAGATCGAGGCGGCCGTCGGCGAGGACCTCGGCCACAGCGACTGGCTCGAGATCACCCAGGAACGGGTGAATCAGTTCGCCGATGCCACGGGCGACCATCAGTGGATCCACGTCGACCCCGAGCGGGCGAAGTCCGGCCCCTTCGGCCGGACCATCGCCCACGGCTACCTCACCCTCTCGCTGCTGCCCGTCCTCGGATCGCAGATCTTCGCCATCGAGGGCCTGAAGATGAAGATCAACTACGGCGCCAACAAGGTTCGCTTCCCGTCGCCCGTCCCGGTGGGTTCGAAGGTGCGGGCGACCGCGAAGTTCGCGTCCCTCGAGCGCACCGCCAAGGGCGCGAACCTCACCGTCACCTACACCGTCGAGGCCGAGGGCGCCGAGAAGCCGGCGCTGGTCGCGGAGACCATCGTCGTGCTCGTCGCGTAGCGGTCCACCAGCCTGCGGACGGACGCGGGTACAGGCACGTCGTCCGCGACCCACGGCGCGGCGACCGGCCGGCCCGCGACCGTCCGCAACGGGACCACGCCCGCCCAGGAGCCGTCGCTCATGTCGGGCGCGGACGGCGGTGCGTCGCGGATCTTGACCGTCCACTGCCCCGGCCGGATGGGCAGCGCCAGGGTGGCCGTGGCCGCCAGTTCCTTCCTGGTGTGTGCCCGGGTTTCGGCGCTGCGCCCCGGTATCAGGCCGTCCGACAGGACGTCCAGTGCGCCGGCGGACTCCTCTGCGGACAGGACGGTGACTTCGCCTCGGACCACGGCGGATCGGAAGTTCGCGGACGAGTGGAACAGGTCCTGCGCCACGACGACGCCGTCGAGGATCGACACGCACACGGCCACCGGCGCCCCGGACGTCGCCAGGCGCAGCGCGCCCGCTCCGGTGGAGCCGTGCAGGAGGAGCCGGTCGCCGTCGCGCGCGTAGAGCATCGGTACGACCCACGGCAGGCCGTCGGCGACGGTGGTGAACGTGCACGTGACCGCCGCGTCCAGTACCGCGTCGAGGTCGGCCCGCCGGGTCCGGGCCCGTTCGGGATAGCGCCTGATGTTGTCCATGCAGGCGAGCCTCGTCGATATGCGGACCGATGAACAGATCCACAAGACCCGCCGAATTCAGGACCAGTATTGTCGTGCCGTGCCCCGCGTCGCGCCCGTCGTCCATCTGACCTTCGAGCTGCCCGACACCGGCGCCCCCCTGCGGCAGCGTCTCGCCGAGGCCGTCGTCGACCGCATCCGGTGCGGTCACATCCGGGTCGGCGATCTCCTGCCGTCGACCCGCACGCTGGCCGCGGAGCTCGGGGTGTCCCGTGGCTGCGTGGTCGAGGCGTACGACGAGCTGTGCGCCTCGGGCTTCGCTGTGGCCCGGGCGGGCTCGGGTACGCGCGTCGCGGCCGGAGCGGACGTGGCGGCCCGGGCGCACGCCGCATCACACCCGGTCGTGGCCGCCGCGCCGCCGTCGGAGCCGGACCGGGCTCGTCGCGCGCCCGTACTGGACCTGCGGCCGGGCATACCGGACCCGGCGCTGGTCTCGGACGCGGAGTGGCGCCGGGCCTGGCGTGCGGCCGCCGCGGCACCACGCACCCTCGGCGTCGCCGATCCGGATGCGCATCCGGAGCTGCGCCGGGCGCTGGCCGATCACCTCCGGCGGACGCGGGGCCTCGCCTGCGGCCCGGACGAGATCGTCGTGTTGCCGGGCGTCGCCGCCGCGATCCGGGTGCTCGCGATCGCCGCGACGCTGCGGGACCGCGACGTCGCGTTCGAGGACCCGGGGTACGGCCGTGCGCGACGGGCGCTCGTCGGCGAGGGCGCCCGGCCGCGGCCGATCCCGGTGGGGGAGGACGGTCTGGATCCCGACCTGGTGCGGGAGACCGACGCCGCGGTGTACTGCACACCCGCTCATCAGTATCCGATGGGGGCGCGCATGCCGGTGTCCCGTCGGGCACGGCTCGTCGCCCGTGCCGCCGAGACCGGGACTGTCGTCGTCGAGGACGACTACGACGGCGAGTTCCGATACGACGTGTCCGCACTCCCGGCGCTGCGCAGCATCGACGGCGGGCGCGAGTGCGTCGCCTACGTGGGGACTGCCTCGAAGATCCTGTCGCCGGATCTGCGGCTCGCGTGGCTGATACCGCCGGTCCCGCTGCGTTCGCGGATCGCGGCAGCCGTGACCGAGAGCGGGGAGGTGGCGTGTTCGGTCACCGCGTCCGCGCTGGCCCGGCTGATCGAGTCGGGGGCGCTGTCGCGGCATCTGGCGCGTGCGTCCCGCACGTACCGCGCCCGGCGGTCCGCGTTCGTCGGTGCGCTACGCGATCTCGAGCGGTTCGGCGTGTCGGTGACCGGTATCGAAGCGGGTTTGCATGTGGTGCTGCGTTTTCCGGAGGACGTCGACGACGTGGCGGTCGCCGCCGCAGCACGACGGCTCGGGGTGGAGAGCGCGCCGCTCAGCACGTACAGCGCGGCCCCCGGCGGTCCGCGCGGACTCGTGTGCGGGTACGCGCGGTTGCCGGAATCCCGGGCGGTGGACGCGGCCGACGCGATCGGGGCGGCCCTGCGCGGTGTGTCCTTCGGGCTGTCCTAGCCGCCCAAAGGACGCACCGGCGGCGGAGCCGCCTACGTGTTGCAGCCGCGGGCGGCGACGGGCCACCGGTCGACGACCGTGTCCCCGGCGACGACGATCAGGTCGTCGGCGAGATTGACCGTGGTGCACACGTGATTGGGGATCACCCGGACCCGGGTGCCGAGCGCGGGGCGATCGGCGGCGTCCGGCCACTGCACGGTGGCGTGGTGCTCGGACAGCGCGACGATCCGTGCGTCCGGTGCGCCCAGGATGCGGCCGTAGCCCGTCGCCCAGGCGGCGCGATCGGCGCCGAGCACCTTGCTGCCGGCGTCGAGCACCACCGTGTCGTCACGCGCCGACACCACCGTCGACAGCGCCGTCAGCGCGATCGCGTCCGCACCGGCCGTGCCCAGCTCGAGCTGCTGCGCGTCGCCGAAGACGTACACGCCCGGCCGCAGCTCGGTGGCAGCCGGCACGTCGAGGTGCGCGGTGGGGGTCGAGCCGCCGCTGACCACGCTCGCGTCGTGTCCGGTGGCCGCCACCGCCGCCACCGCCCGGCTCAGTGCCGTGGCCTCGTCCGCCGCCGCGACGGCCGGCCGACCGGGCCCGTAGGAGTGCCCCGGGAACGTGAACACGCCGCGCACCTCGAGCCCGACCGAGGCGGCCGCGACGGCGACCGACCCGGCCCGCTCCGGGGCGACCCCGGTGCGGTGGTGACCGCTGTCGACCTCGACGAGCACGTGCAGGCCCGGTCGGGCGTGCTCGGCGAGTGCCCGCGCGCCCTCGGCCGAGTCCACCCCGACGGTCAGGCGGACCTCCGCGGCAAGCGCACGCAGCCGGGCCCCGCGCGCGGCGTCCGTCCACAGGGGATACGCGATGAACAGGTCGCGGAAACCGGCATCGGCGAAGACCTCGGCCTCGGAGACCGTCGCGACGGTCAGCCCGACGGCGCCGGCGGCGATCTGGCGACGGGCGATCTCGACGCACTTGTGCGTCTTGGCATGCGGGCGCAGGGCCACGCCACGAATGCGCGCCGCGTCGGCCATCCGCGCGATGTTGCGGTCGAGGATGTCACGGTCGACGAGCAGAGCGGGGGTGGCGGGGACGGCCGGGAACGCGGGCATGGCCGCACTCTATTCGTGGCCCCGACCGGTCCGGCGCCTGCCCGGGGAGTTACCGAAAATAGAGAGCGGTCGTCCTCTTTCTCGCTATGCTCGGTGCATCGACGTGAGGGAGGTCACATGGACACGACACCGGCGCCCGCCGAGTTCGACCTGGTTGTCCGCGGAGGTCTGTGGTTCGACGGCACCGGCGCACCCGGCGTCGTCCGCGACCTCGGTATCCGGGACGGCGTGGTGGCGGCGGCGAGCGCCGAACCGCTGCCCATCGGGCCGGACACCGAGGTGATCGAGGCGGAAGGCCGGTGGGTGATGCCCGGCTTCGTGGACCCCCACACCCACTACGACGCCGAGGTGCTCGTCTCGCCCGGCCTGCCCGAGTCGGTGCGGCACGGCGTCACCACCGTCCTCATGGGCAACTGCTCGCTCTCGACGGTGTTCGTGCCGCCGCTCGACGCCGCGGACCTGTTCAGCCGGGTCGAGGCGCTGCCCCGCGAACACGTGCTCGCCGCGCTCGAGCAGGGCAGGACCTGGTCGTCGCCCCGGGAATACGTCGCCGCGCTCGACGCCCTGCCGCTCGGCCCGAACGTCGCCGCGTTCATCGGGCATTCCGACGTCCGGGCCGCCGTCCTGGGGCTCGGCCGCTCCACCGATCCCGCCAGCGCTCCGAGCCGTGCCGAACTCGCCGCGATCGAGGCCGGTATCGAGGACGCCCTCGACGCCGGATTCCTCGGCGTGTCCACCATGACGAATCCCTGGGACAAACTCGACGGCGATCGCTACCGCTCCCGCACGCTGCCCTCGACCCACGCCTCGTGGTCCGAGTTCCGCCGGATACACCGCATCCTGCGCCGCCGCGGCCGCGTCCTGCAGGCCGTGCCGAACCTCAACACCAAGTACGACGTGGCGTTCTTCGCCCTCGCCACCACCGGCCTGGGCCGCAAGCCGATGAAGGCCGCCGTGCTCGCCGCCGCCGACACCAAGGCCGAACGCTGGGTGCACCGCATCTTCGCTCCGATCGCCTTCGCCGCCAACCGGATCGGCCGCGGCGCCTTCCGCTGGCAGCACCTGCCCACCACGTTCGAGGTGTACTCCGACGGGATCGACCTCGTGGTGTTCGAGGAGTTCGGCTCGGGGCGGGCCGCCCTGCACCTGAAGGAGGAGGTCGCCCGCAACGAGCTGCTGCGCGACGAGGCGTACCGCCGCTGGTTCCGGCAGGACTTCGACAAGAAGTTCTCGCCGCGCGTGTGGCACCGCGACTTCGACGACACCACCATCGTGGAGTGCCCCGACGCGTCGCTCGTCGGCCGCTCCATCGGCGACGTGGCGCGCGAACGCGGTGTGCACCCGGTGGACACCTTCCTGGACCTCGTCGTCGAACACGGACGGAAGTTCCGCTGGCACACGGTGATCGCGAACGATCGGCCGGAGGTGGCCAACCGGCTCCTGCGGCAGCCCGGCGTGACCGTCGGCTTCTCCGACGCCGGCGCGCACCTGCGCAACATGGCGTTCTACAACTACGGCATCTGCATGCTGCGCCGCATCCACGAGTACGCCGGGCGCGGAAAGCCCGTCATGCCGCTGGAATCGGCGATCCACAAGCTCACCGGTGAACTCGGCGACTTCTACGGCATCGACGCCGGGCACCTGCGCATCGGCGACCGCGCCGACCTCGTGGTGGTCGACCCGGCCGGTCTGAACGAGGACACCGACGCCTACCACGAGGCGCCCATGCCCGAGTTCGGCGGACTGAGCCGCATGGTCAACCGCAACGACGCCGCCGTCACCGCGACCGCGGTGGCCGGGCGCGTGGTGTTCCGTGCGGGCGAGTTCGTGCCCGGCTACGGCGCCACCGTCGGCACCGGGCGCTTCCTGCGCGCGGGCGTCGACGCGCGTGGACCCGTGCCGGCGCGGAGCGGCACCCGATGACGGAAGCGCCGGAGCGAGAACGACACCCGGTCGCGGGGCGGCGCACCCAGCAGCAGCGCCGCACGGCCACGATCGAGCGGATCCTCGACGCGACCGTCGAGGCCCTCGGTGAACTCGGCTACACCGCCACCACCATCGGGGAGGTGTGCCGCCGCTCCGGGGTGTCCTCCGGTGGGGTGTTCCGGCACTTCCCGGCCCGGCTCGATCTGATGGTCGCCGCCGCCGACGCCGTCCGCGAGCGGCAGTTCGCGAACTTCCGGCTCGGGCTCGAACAACTCGGTGGGCCCGGCGACAGCCCCGAGTCGGTCCGCGAGTGCCTGCGGCTGCTGCGGGCCGCGTGCCGCGCCCCGATCAACGCCGCCTGGTACGAACTGCTCGGCGCGGCGCGCACCGATCCCGCGCTGCGCGCCCGTCTCGCTCCGATGGCGCAGCGGTACCACGCCCAGATCGCCGAGTTCGGCCGCACCCTGCCGATCGCCTCCCGGTTCGAACCGGCGGAATTCGACACGCTGCTGTTCACGATCGTGCACCTGCTGGACGGGGAGGCCGTCGCCGCGGTGGTCCACCCGCAGCCCGAGCAGGAGGAGCCGCGTCTCGCTCTGGTGGCCCAGCTGGTGACCGGAAGGTGAGAGCGAAGTAGGTTCGGGTAATGAGCATCGACAACGAATCGGCGCCGAAGTGGTTCGTCGAGGCACTTGCCGCGCCGGTGGAGACCGGCAACGTCGAGGTCGACGGCGTCTCGATCGCCTACCGCGCGTGGGGTGAGGAGGGCCGTCCCGGCATCGTGCTGGTGCACGGCGGGATGGCGCACTCGCGCTGGTGGGATCACGTCGCACCCCAGCTCGCCGAGGGCCGGCGCGTCGTCGCGCTGGACATGAGCGGGCACGGGGACAGCGGCCACCGCGACGGCTACTCCCTCGAACTGTGGGCCGCGGAGGTGCTCGCGGTGGCGCAGGCCGGCGGGATCGCCGGGCCCCCGGTGCTGGTCGGCCACAGCATGGGCGGGATCGTCTCCTTCGCGGCCTCCCATCTGTACGGCGACCGGCTGGACGGGGTGGTGATTCTCGACTCCCCGATCCGGGACCTGACGCCCGAGGAGATCGAGATGCGGGCGCAGGCCGCGCGGGAGCGCAGTGGCACGAAGGTGTATCCGACGGCGGAGGAGGCGATGGCGCGGTTCCGGCTGGTCCCGCCCCAGGAGACCGCCGAGCCGTACGTGCTCGAGCACATCGCGCGGCAGTCCATGCGGCAGGTGCCCGGGGGGTGGAGCTGGAAGTTCGACGCCCTGCGGATGACCAAGGACCGGCGCACCAGCCTCGAGAGCTTCGAGGCGAAGTGCCGCATCGCCTACTTCCGCTCGGAGAACGGCATCGTCGGTCCCGACCTGCTGGCCCGGATGCGGCCCCAGTTCGGTTCGGACGCGCTGGTGACGGATCTGCCGGTCGCGGGACATCACCCGGTCATCGACCAGCCGCTGGCGGTGGTCACCGCCGTGCGCACGGTCCTGGCGGCCTGGTCGCCGGCGTGAATCCGATCCGGCCGGTGGCGGTGAAACTGGGGAGCCAGCCGTGGCTGCCGCGGTTCGGCAAGCAGATCGTCACCGTCGACCACACCATCCAGCGGGTCACGTTCGGCCGCGTCACCCTGCTCACCCTGGCCGGCCTGCCGGAGCTCGTCCTCACGGTCCGCGGCCGCAAGAGCGGGGTCGAGCGGAGCACGCCGCTGCTGGGCGTTCCGCACGACGACGCCTGGCTCGTCGCCGGCTCGAACTGGGGGATGCCGGAGCTGCCCGGCTGGGCCCGCAATCTCGACGCCGCCGACGAGGCCCGGGTCACCTACCGCGGCCGCGAGACCGTGGTGGTACCGCGACGCTCGGAGGGCAGCGAGCGGGCGATCCACTGGGAGGTGCTGGTGGAGGTGTGGCCCAACTACGAGGTGTACGCCCGGCGCACCGAGCGGGAGATCCCGATCTACGTCCTCGCGCCGTACGAGGACTGACAGGGCTCGCCGAATCGGTCAGGGTCGGCATCGGCCCGCCGACGAGCGCTGCGTGCGGTATCTGCCCGCGTTGCTAGTCTCGAACCGTGCGGGAGGCTTCGGAGTTCCACGTGCGGGCGCCCGGACCGGCCGACGCCGATGCGATCGCTCGGGTGCTGATCGTCACCTGGCGTGCCACGTACGGGCACCTTCTCCCGAGCTCCTTCTTCGACGACGACGCGCTCGAACAGCGGACGGCCATGTGGCGCTCCATGCTGAACGGGCCGCGGCGGCCGCCGCGACTACGCGTTGCAGAGGCTCACGGGGAGATTGTCGGGTTCGCTTCTGCAGGCATACCGATAGACGACGAGGACCCCGTCCGAGATCTTCAGCTCTACACCCTCTATCTCCTGCCCGAACACCACGGGAGTGGTGCGGGTCAGGCACTTCTCGACGCGGTTCTGGCCGGGGACCGTGCGCAACTCTGGGTCGCCGAGGACAATCCCCGCGCGCACAGCTTCTATCGTCGCAACGGCTTCCTGCCCGACGGAGCGGAGAAGAACTACCCGGGCACGGCTCTCGTCGAAGTCAGACTCGTCCGATAACCGGCCCCCTGTGACAACCACCGCGAGCGACGGGTATCCCTGTCTGCAGCGCCGGGGCCGGGCGGAACCGCAGTCGGGGCCCGGCGGGGGCTGCTTCCCCGGACCGGTCGCCGCGCCCACTCGGAACACCAGGGAGCAACGTCAGCGCGTCTCTGGTTCGTCGGCGTAGTAGTTGCTCTCCAAGACCACGGGCGCGACCGTTGCCGGCGTCGTGTCGCCCGCGCGCCGTCGTGCGGAGAACATCGCTCCGCGGGCCGGCACGCGTGGGGCAACCCGCGCGAGACCGGTCGGCTCGGCCATGTCGTCGTAGATCGCCTCGACGC
The DNA here is from genome assembly GCF_009939605.1 of Rhodococcus sp. YH1. NCBI lineage: Bacteria > Bacillati > Actinomycetota > Actinomycetes > Mycobacteriales > Nocardiaceae > Rhodococcus > Rhodococcus sp. YH1. The sequence goes on from NZ_WVTE01000232.1 coordinate 10,978, forward strand.
CGCCGCGCATGAAGTAGGTCTCGTGCCAGAACCCGGTGCCGCCGGAGTCGCGCAGGAACGTGCGCCACCAGAGCCGATGCGGGTCGGAGCGGGTCCAGCGTTCCAGACTGTCCAGGTCGCGCCAGTATTGCCGCATCCCGGCGTGGGGCGGAAGCAGGGACCAGATGAAGTCCTCGTGCAGCAGCAGCCCGTCGGGCTTGTCCTTCCACGATCGGTTGATCTGCGGTCCGAGCCCCAGCATCCGCAGCAAGCCGCGAGGACGATTCACGCGCATTCCGAGGTAGACGACGACCAGGTCCGGGTAGCCGGACAGGTCGATGGTCGAACGGTCGACACGCATGACACGGTCCTTCGTCGGCAGGTGGCCGTCGGCCTTCGTTTCGAGCAGACCCTTGAGGTTCTCCAGGTTCACGGCAAATTCCCGTCGGAGGCCGGCGGCAACCAGCGGGTCACCGAGCTTGAAGAGGCCCCTCTGCTCCATCCGCATGCGGCACGTCACCCGGGTCCCGTCGGCCGTCGTGTCGGTCAGATACGCCGCCTCGAAACTGCTCGGTCCCGAAGCCCCGGTGAAGGTGATCTTCGTGTTCGGCTCGTAGTGGACGTACTCGTTGGTCAGCTCGAGCTTGCGTCCCATGAATCTACGGACAGCGACATGCCTGGTACCTACTCCCGGCGGTCCGTCGGTGATCCGGCGTACTTCCAGCAATCCGTCTTGCCATCGGGGAGCGTTGGTCTGGTCCGCGACAAAGGTGAACACTTCGCCGATCGGGCGCGCGATGACAGTGCTGTCCTCGACTTCGATCATGGCGGCCTCCTATCCGGCCTCGCACCGCCGCCCCCCACCGGGTGTGAGTGATGGTGACCGGTCTCCGGTCCCTGAATCTACGTCTTCGGACACGGCATTCATGTCTTCGGACACGGTTTCGGTGCGTAGACCGCTCCCCTTGCTCGAGCACATATTCGATTTTCGAACGCCGGCCGGTCGCTGCGGCAGCCGGCGCAACCGGCCGGGGTCGTCCTTCTCGAAAGTTGATCAGCTCACGCCATCTCGGGGACGTGCAGGTGCGCGATGGCGAGCTCGAACTCGCAGGTATCGAGCACCTCGGCGCCCGCCGCGCGAGCCACTTCGGCCCGGATGCTGTCGACGCGTTCTCTGCTGCGTTCCATCGCCTCGGCGCTGTCGAACGTCAGCGACGACACCCCGCGACCCGCGGCGCGGTCGAGCATCAGGCTGGCGCTGCAGAAGCCCTCGAGTTCCTCCATCTGGGGCAGTGCGGCCATCTTCCACATGTCCACGCCGCGGTCCATGTGGGCCGGCTCGGTCTTGACCCATGTGACGCGGCACCAGGCCCCGCGCTCGGAATGGTGGTCGCGATGCATGACAGCGATCTCCCACCGCGAGACCTCCGTGGTGCCGTGGAAGATCTCGGCGGCGGCGTCACGCAGCGTCCGCACCGGGCCCTCGCTGGCGCGTAGCGATTCCTCGTCCCGCCACGAACTGGTCGCGATGCACCGGCCCGAGCCGCGATCGATCAGCAGGGACATTCCGAGGCAGCCTTCGATGTCCGCCAGCGCGGGCATCACTGTGTCGCGTACGTGCTTGATCCCGGCGTCGATGTACGACGGATGCGCGTGAATTGTGGTGGAGCGTGCGAACATGATCGGCACCCTTCTCCTCAGGGCGGCGCCGACGCGGCGTCGCCGGTCATTCCCCCGTGCTTCACCCTGCTCCCTCAATCCGCCGGAGGCAATGGGCGGTGGCCGATTCTCTCGGCGGCCAGGAGCGGTCGCAGTCGTCGCGGGCTCGCGGGGTCTCGTGTTTTCCGAGGTGCATGCCCTCGGTGTCCACAGCAGAATGCTGCGCCGGTGTTGTGTCACCACGCCGTCGGGTGCGTCTGCGCGTTGTCCGACGGGTACGGGAGGCGCCCGTTCCATGGGTCGATGCAACGATCGGAAGGCGTTGCAAACCCGAGACGTCTCCAAGGTGCCGGAGAGCGGGTCTCCAGCAGGAGCAGAGCGGTCGTCACTACCGCTGTGGTGGGACACCCGTCCGGGTCCGGGTCCGGACGGGTCGTCGGGGGACGGGCGGTCAGCCGGCGGGCAGGTCGCGCACGTACCGGCCGGGAGCGGCGTCGAGCGCGGGATGCTGCGCACTGCCGGGTGCGTCCGGCGCGGCGGTTTCCTCCCCGCCGCGGGCGAGCACCCAGTCGGCCCAGGCCTGCCACCAGCTGCCCTGCTGCCGCTCGGCGTTCTCGAGCCAGGCATCCGGGTCCGGGCCGGGTGTGCCCCCGGTCCAGTAGTGTGCCTTCGGATTGCCCGGCGGGTTGACCAGGCTGGCGATGTGCCCGGAGAAGCTGAGCGCGAATTCTGTTTCTCCACCGAGCAATTGGGTGGTGCGGTAGCAGTTGCGCCATGCGGTCAGATGGTCGGCGATGGCGCCCGAGACGAACGTGGGCACGGTGATCGACTTCAGGTCGACGGGCGTGCCCAGCACGGCGAGCCGGCCGGGCTCGACGAGCACGTTGTCACGGAAGATGTCGAGGAACTGACCGTGCAGGGCGCCGGGCAGGTTGGTGCCGTCGTCGTTCCAGGCGAGGATGTCGAAGGCCGGTGGGGTGCGACCCATGAGGTAGTTGTTGACGACGTAGTTGAACACCAGGTCGTTCGGGCGCATCCAGGTGAACGCGGACCCCATGTCGCGGGCGCTGATGATGCCCTTGCGGCGGGACCGGCCCTTGGCGAACCGGATCAGGCCGGGCCGGGCGAACGCGCCGAGCAGTGCCGGATCGCCGAAGTCCAGCATCGTCACCGCATAGGCCATGCTGTGCACTCGGGTGTCGCCCTGCGCGGCAAGGTGATTGAGCACCGTGGTGGCGATGATCCCGCCGGCGCAGAAACCGATCAGATTCACGTCGTCGCTGCCGGTGATCTCCCGCACCTCGTCGATCGCCCGGATCACCCGGCCCGCGTACGTGTCGAAGTCCCAGTCGCCCTGCTCGGCGGTGGGATTGCGCCACGACAGCAGGAAGGTCTGCAGGCCCCGGCCCACGCTGTACTCGACGAAGCTGCGTCCCGGCCGCAGGTCCAGGAAGTAGTACCGGCCGATCGGCGGGGGCACCACGAGCACCGGCCGGCGGCGGACCGTCTCCGTGGTCGGGGTGTACTGCAGCACCTCGGCGACCTCGTCGCGGGAGATCACCGCACCCGGGGTCACCGCAAGGTCCTTCCCGACGGTGAAGGCGCCGCGCTGGACCATCGACGGCATGCCCCGGTTCTCGATCAGATCGGAGACGAAGTGCTTGGTGCCGCGTGCGAGGCTGAGTCCGGCGGTGTCGAACGCCTCCTTCAGCGCCGCGGGGTTGGTCCACAGGTAGTTCGTCGGGGCCAGGGCCGCGGTGAGGATGTCGGCGGCGAACCTGGCCTCGGCCGTGCGTCGCGGGCCGATCGCGCGACCGACCTCGTCGACGACTCCGTCGACGGCCTCGGTTGCCGCCAGGTAGGTCTGCCCGAGCCGGCGGTAGGCGGGGTTCGCACTCCACGCCGAGTCGGCGAACCGGCGGTCTCCCTTCGCCGGAGCCACCGTCGACCGGCCGACGGCGATCTTCGCCAGTTCCCTGCCGAACGACACGCCGTGCCGGGCCACCGCCCGGCCGTGACCGAACACGTCGGCCAGGGCGCCGACGGCCGGCCCGAGCCTCGGTGGCGCGACGTCCTCGCCACCCCCGATCGACTCCTCGACGCTCTCACCGATCACGGTTCGTGCCTGGGCCATCATGCGCCTCCCTTCGACTCCTGGATTGTCTCACCGAATTGATGCTGTGACGTCCAACAGTATCGAATTACATTAGGCGGTAAGACATTCAGACGGTATGTATCCATGTCGGCATGACGCGGCCGCTCGGGGGCCGGCGCCGTCGAACCGGGACGAGCGTCCAGTTCCACGCCCGCGAGCCGGAGGTGACGGTCGAGACCGCCGCGGACGAGTTCGCTCGGGCGGCGGACACCGCGCCCCCTGCGGCCCTGAGGCCGCAGCCCAGGCTCGTCGGCTCGACCAGGTCCCGGAGATGGTCGCCGATGCCGTGCATCTGCTCGAGGATGTTCCGTCGAGGAGATCGCGGTGGTGCTCGATTACGACCCGAGGCTACCGCCGTCCCGTCGCTGTCCTGACAGCCGAGTCCGGCAGCCGCGTTTCGGCCCAGCCGTGGTTTCCGGCGAGGGTCCGCTCCGTGAGACGCCCGGCTCGGGTCTCGAGCAGATTCCTCGGAAACGCGGGCGAAGCCATACCGCCGGGGGCACACTCGAGACAGGACTTCGTCTTCCCCGGTCCGGACCGGGGAAGAGGGTTGAGGGCAGGCCGTCGTCCGTGAGGAGCAGCACCCTGTTCGGGTACGACCACACCGTCGACTACGCCGCGTGCTTCTGAGCCCGCGGGAGGAGCCGCGACGCGCGTCGCCCTTCTCGTGTCGGCGCGATTGCTCGGGTTCCGCCATTTCACGGCCCGGACCACCCAGTTGCGGCGCAGAAGACTCCGTGCCCAGGGATCGGCGCAATGCTGTCCGGCCTTGCGTCGGAGATTCGGCGGCCGTATCGAGAGATGCGACGTCGAGAAATGACCACGGCATGCCCGGCCTGACCTGACCGCAGAAGGGGAACCGGTTCGTGCACCGACCGACGTTGCGTCGCCGCCGCCCGCGGTGCCGTGCCCGACCGGCGCCTTCTCCACGGCCCGGTCCGTTGACCGCGAACGATCTCGTCCTGCGAGGCACCACTGCCGCCGATCTCGACGCCACAGCGCAACTGCACATCGAGCAGCTGCCTGTCGGGTTCTTCCCCGCTCTGGGGCCGCGTTTCATGCGTCGCTGGCACAGGACATTCCTCGACTCACCGCATGCAGTGGCGTTCGTCGCGGTGCGTCGGTGCGACTCCGGCGAGGACGTGTGCGCCTTCCTGTTCGGATCGACCGACGAATCGGCACACATGCGGGCGGTGCTGGCCGACCGCCGCTGCATGCTGGCCCTGGCGTCGACCGCAGCCTTGTCGCTGCTGCATCACCCACCACTGGCGGTGCGGTTCCTGCGCACACGGGCGGGGCCGTGGACCCGACGCCTTCTTCGCACGATCACCTCACGGCCTGCCGCGCACTCGGCCCAGATCGATCCCGTGCCGGTAGCTCTGCTGGCCGCGGTCGCCGTCCGGCCGCCGCTGCGGGGTAGCGGGGTCGGTGCGTGCCTGGTCGAGCTGTTTCTCACCCATGCGCACGAGCGGGGCGCTGCAACAGCCGAGCTGCTCACCAGCGCCGGCCCGGACGGCGCCGGCGCGTTCTACGAACACCTGGGATGGAGCCCGGTGCGCGAACACCTCACCCGCGACGGCGTCGCCGTACGCAGCTATCGCCACCCCGTCGTGCCTCCGGCCCGCCCCGGCAGTTTCTGCGACCGGTGCGGGACAGATCCCTGATGAATCTGACCCGGCGTCAGCTGTTGACGTTGCTGACCGCGGGCTCGGCCGCCGCCGTGGCATCGTGCGCCGTCGAGTCGACCCCGTCCGAACCTGCGCACCCGGCAACCACGCCGACACCGCAGCAACCTCACCCTGGTCCCGGAGCCGGCCCACTTCGTTCTCCGTTGTCCGCCGACGCGAGTCGCTGGCGGCCGGCCCCAGGCGAAGTGTCCCCGGAGATCAAGCGCACCGCGGCGGCGTTTCTGGAAACCGCCGGCAACTGGAGCGACGACGGGACGGCCGTCGACAACCTCGTCCGGGCCGGCGCGTCACCGGCGGCGGCAGCGACCGCGTCCGTCCTCCAACCGGCCACCGCCCGCGCCGGGGAACTGACCGTGGTCTATCCGCAGTACGGCGGGCTGGCCCGCGACACCGCGGCGGTGATCGCCTTGGTCGGTCAGAACCTGCGCACCGTCTCGGGGCCCTGGATCCGAGAACTCGTCGTGGACGTGCGGCTGGCCCGAGAACCCGGCGGCAACTGGACCGTCGAGCGACTCGTCCCACCGACCTCGCTGGGTGCGCCGCTGCCGTTGACCGACACGGCCGCAGCGGTGCTCGCCGACCCGAAGATCGTCCTGCCGGACCCCGCCCGGAGCGACGTCCGCACCGGCAGGATCGACACCCAGCTGCTGGCGATACTTCACGCACTGTCCCGGGAGTTCACCCTGACGGTCCAGGTGATGCATACCGGCCACATCCAGACGGTGTTTCCGACCGCGCGGGTGTCCAACCACGCCGTCGGACGAGCCGTGGACATCCGCGAGATCGACGGTCGGCCGGTGGTCGCCCCGGCCGGTGACGATCGACCGCTTCGGCTGATGCGGCGAGCCGCCGAGTTGGGGGCCACCGAGGTCGGTGGACCTGTCGACCTCAACGGAGTACGCAAGGGCTTCTTCTCCGACCGCGTCCACCACGATCACATCCACCTCGGTATCACCGCCGGCGCACCTGCGGTAGGTGCTCGTCCCTGCAGGAGCTGCACCAGGTCACCGCATCGGGCACCCACAACAGCGGCTTCTGCTTTGCCCGCAGATGGTGGTAGGTCGGACCGTCGTTCCATCGCCGAAGCACGCCAGGCGCGGACCCGGGTCGAAGCAGCCGCTCGCGCGCAGGAGCAGGCTGCGCGGGCGGCGGTGGTGCATCTGCGCCGCCCTGGGCTGTCGGTGTGGGTATCGCAGTGATCCTCGGTGTCAGTCCGCAACGGGATTCGCAGCTCGACCGTGAGGCGGTCCGAAAAGCGAGTGCCTCGCTTTCATGTCGGTGCGAGGGAGCCATGGGCCGTATGGCGCCTGGGCGCTCGTCGTATCGGACGGTGCGGCTGTCGCGCCAGCGGCAGGGAAGTGGTCGACCGGGAGGCCGAAACGATGCCGCGTCGGGGCCGGTGCGATTATCGTCGGCACTCGATGGAGACCGGCTGGGACGAACACGCGGTGCGGGCGCTGCGTGCCGCTCTGCACACGAGTACCGACACGGTCCTCGAGCTGGTGCGGGGACGACCCGCCGATGCGGTCTTGCAGTTGATCGGTGACGCGCTCGTCGCGGCCGTCGACGATCGGCTGCCCGGAGCGCGGGAGGTGGCCACCCGGTGCGCCGCGGCGCTGCACGTGCGCGGCTGGACCGGAGACGCGGAGCTCGCCGACCAGCTCGAGGCCGCACTGGCCCGGGCCACTCCGACGCTCCGGCCACTGCCGGTCGATCTCGACGAGCTGTCATCGCAGCTCGAAGGCGACGTCGTCTACGGCGGCGGCCGTCTCGACCTCGAGACCGGGCACACGTGGCCGGCCATGGTCATCGACGAGATGTCCGACGACGACGCGGACGGCGACCCCGACCGCTGGTTGTTCGTCGAGTGCGTCGGATCGCGCCCCGGTTACCGCGACATGGAGGTGTTCCTCGACTCGGTGGCCGATCCCGCCCTGGCCGAGCAGCTGCGCATCGCGCTCGGCGGACGAGGCGCTTTCCGCCGCTTCAAGGACGTGCTCTCGCAGTCGCCCAACGAGTTTCACCGGTATCGGCTGTTCTCGGACGAACGCAGAGCTGGTCGCGCCCGCGCATGGCTCACGGACCAGGGGTATCGGGTACGTCCCCGCCGTATCGGATAGGTCCTGGGCTTGCGGACCACGGACGTGCCCGGAGTCGAGTCCTTGACAGCGTGCTCGTCGGCGATCGGCGTTGTTTTCTCGCGAGCTGCCGGACGAGGCTCCCGGCCCGGCGCGCCGTCTCGCCGAGCAGTTGGGTGCGCCGGCGCGGGCCGCCACCGCCGGGAATCGGGGTCCGCTGGGTCAGTGCGCTGCCGTGCCGAGGAGCCCGGTGCACCACCTCCGGATCCCGGACGAGGTGGCCACGACACTGTGGAGCTCATGCTGCTCGATACCGACTGCGAACGGGCCGTCTTCCGCGCGTACGTCCGCGGCATCACGACGCGCCACCCGACGATCGTCGAACGACGCGCCCCCTGGCGCGCCGACGTCGGACCGGGATGGACCCGGCCTGCCCGTCGCGCGGCTTCGGTATACGGCGACACCGGATAAAGTGTTTGATTGCAGAGCATTACAGCACTTTTCCTATCGTCCTTCTGGGACCGGTTGAGCGTAACCCGGAAAACGTCCACCACCGTTCGTCCGGGCCGGCGGCCGAGCTCAACCACACCGGCACGCCCCCGCGCCGTCGGCGGCGTGCACGGGTAAGCGCTGTTCATCCGGAAGCGAACCGATTTGCGTTCCACCTCAACAGGTTTGGTGTATCGCCCGGATGCGGTCGGTCAGTACACCTCGCGGACGTTCACCGAGGCACGGACCGAATCGGGCATCGCCGGCTCGATCGGTAGCGTCGGGGACGTCCTCGACAACGGCATGAGGGAACCGACCGTAGGGCTCTACAAGATCGAATTGATCCACCGGGACCGATTGGGGTCCGTGCGGACGCAAGCGGAGAAGTGGAGACGGAAACCGCGGAGCGGGTGCGCTGGTCAACGCGGACCGGCTGCATTCGTCGATCGGATACCGCTCGCCGATCGACTACGAGACACGCTCTCGCGAACCCCGTCCCACCGCCGCCTCAGGCCTCGAGGTGGCCTGAACGAGGTCTCCACTCGATCCAGGACGGTTCATCGTGCCGTCGGCAGCTACTTCTCATGGGCCCGAGTGCGACGGGCTACCTCAGGCGCCGGCGCTCGGCCCGCGGAGGTATCTGCCGAGGTAACTCTCGTCGAGGGCGAGTGCTTTGGTGATCGTCGCGGCACCCACGATCACCATCGACAGCGCGAACAGCCAGCTGATCGAGGTGAATACCACCCCCAGGGGACCGAACTTCGTCTCTGCTGTGGCTGTAAGCTTCGGCAGCACGATCCGACCTGCGGCACGGACCACCGTGAGGCCTGACGCGGTGAGCATCCCGGTGGCCCACAGCACGCGACCGGACAACGCGCCCCTGGTGAGCAGATACGGGCACACGGTCCACACGACCGCCCACACCGCCAGTTCGCCGAGGATCGCCAGCGACCTGCCGACGAAGTGCGGACCGGACACCTGGCGTATCACGCCGATCAGCGCAGCCGACGCAGCGACCAAGAGGAGGACCACCAGCCACCGCCAGGCATCGCGGGCGCTGATCGGCGGCACGTTCCAGATCTTTGCGTAGATCCGTGCCAGGGTCCGGGTGAATGATGTGCCGCTGATGGCGACCAGCAGCAATCCGAGGACACCGAATGCCGCGAAGGTCGGGTCGGTGGCGTCGTATTCGCTGGTCCAGGCCGACAGGTCGGTCGAGTCGATACCGAGTTGTTCCTCGATTGCGTGGGTGGCCAGATCCCAGTCACTGAAGATCGAGGCGGCTATGATCAGCGGCAGTACCGAGGTGAAGATCTTGGCTGCGAGGCTCATCGATCGGTCGGCGAGCTCGATGTCGATGAGTCCGTCGATGACACGCCGGACCGTCCGTCCCGGTGGTGTTCCCTGCAACCAGCCGTTCGCGGATTCGGTACGCGCGGCGAGGGCTTCTCGGCCCAAGGCGACTGACAGTTTGGTTGGACGCACAGAGTCGACTCAACTCCACGATAAGGCGTTTGTCACCGCATCACCCGGCTCGGACTCCGGGATCCGAAACCGGGGTGGTGTGAGGGCGGCGTGCCACCTCCCGCAGTCGAATCGACGCCCACCCAGGGTCGATCTCGGGCGCCTGCATCCCCGGACCGGCGACCCGGTCCCGCCGGCCGGCGACCCCGTCTCGTCGCGGCGGCAGTCTGCGACACCGGGCACGTCACCGACGGTGATCTCCTTGTTCCAGGCGTGACGCCGTGGGCCTGCGGGGCGGATAATGGCGGCGGGTGATCGGTGCTGGGCCGAGTCGAGGGCGGTCGGCATGCAGTGGCAGCAGCGTTGGGCGGTCGAGGGTGTACAGACCGGGGTTCTCATCGTGCGGTCTCTGGTCGCGGAGGCGCTCGAGGAGGTCCCCGCGGGAGTCGCACTGCGCGATGTTGCGCTGACCGACGATCTTCGGTGCCGCTACGAGCGTGCCCGCCGGTTGTTGGCCCGTGCGGTGGCCGAGGCGCGGGCGCTCGGTGTGGTGGTGGCCCCGGTAGCCGAACTCGACCCGGACCGGCTTTTTCGGGCGCTGCGACCGGATGAGTCGGGAACGAATTAGAGCACCCGCCGGTCGGCCGGAGCCGACGGCGGCGCCCGCGCCGAGCCGGGCGGCGAGCAGCGCACCCGTGGGGACCACCGGCGCCGGAAGGACGCCGAGGGCTGGTCTTCCCTAGCGCATCCCGATCACCGTGGAGCGGTGGTCCGTCGGTGGCATCCGGGCGGCCGGACTTCTGGAGTCCGACGGTGATGAGTTCGGCCGTGGTTTCAGTCTGTATCCACGCCCGATCACCCGCTCTCGAGGAGAGCATCAGGACCGCTACCTCCACCTTCGGCGTCTTTTCCAGCCCGGACGGCTACGGCTCCCACCGCGGCTGCTGGAGTAAGCAGGGCCCCGCGCTGCTCGACCACCGCCTCGCCCTGTACGACGCGGAGCGGCGGATGGTCCTCGGAGCCACTACCTATCGGCAATTCGTGCGACTGCCGGCCTCGAGGACCGAGGAGTCCGGCGCGAACGACTCATGGGTCACCCGGATGAGGAGCATGCCGCACGGTGTGTCGACCACACTGGAAGGGGCCCTCGACGGGCCGAACGCGACCGTCGTGAGCGGTGACGCCGTCGACGTCGTCGCGCGGCTCGAGGAGGAGACGATCGGTGCCGTCTTCTGCCGTTGGTGAGGCGATCGGCACGCCGCTGCCGTATCAGCTGTGAGAAACCGGATCTCGGGCTGAAAGGCCACACCGACGGCTGGTCGTCCTGTGGTGAAGCTTCCTCGGACCCACCTCTGCAACGTCAACTCGGCAGAGGTGACTGCGCCTTACCCCCGCGTCCGCAGGTCGGCGCGCATCGTGGAGTGGAGCCGCTCGTAGGCGGCCTTCTCGGCGTCGCGCTCCCGGACGCGCCGGGGATTCTCGAGGTCTCCCGGCAGACCGTTGCGCTCGAGCCGGCGCCGGCGGTTCTGCGCCATGTAGGCGGCGGAGAAGAACAGCGCGAGGGCGACGCCGAGCCCCATCGTCGACAGGCGCAGCCACACCGGGCCGGGCAGGAGCAGGAACGCGGCGTACAGCGGGAGGAACGGGACCTGGCTGCGGATCATGTGGCGGGCGACGGCGTGGTCGCCGATCAGGTCGTTGCGCACCCACTCGCGCATCGAGGCGGGCAGGGGGCGGCCGACGGCGTAGGCGAGCCACTGGAACGGGCCGGGACGGGTGCGCATCTCTCGGGCCTTTCGTGCGGGGGCGACACCAGGAGTCTACGCAAATAGATCGTGCATTAACTAATCGCAGGCTAAATATGCCCGATGTCACCGCCGGTTCCGTGGATCCGTATACGTACACGAGAACGTGTTCTATATTTCGAGGCATGTACGAGTGGTCCGACACCGATCTCATGTTCCGTGACGCGCTGCGCGGATTCATCGACAAGGAGATCCGCCCCCACGTGGATCGGCTCGAGAGCGGTGAGCTGCCGCCCTACGACATCATCCGCAGACTGTTCTCCGCCTTCGGCATCGACGAGCTGGCCCGCGACGGCCTCAACAAGGCCCTCGCCCGGGAGGAGGCCGGCGAGGCGTCGTCCGCCAAGCCGGGCGGCGGCATGGGCTCCGGCGGCATGGCGGCCCTGCTCAACAGCGAGATCGCCGGGGTCAGCCTCGGGCTCGTCGCTTCGATGGGCGTCAGCCTCGGCCTCACCGCGGGCACCATTCGCAGCCGCGGCACGCTCGCCCAGAAGAAGCGGTGGCTGCCCGAGCTGGTGACCTTCGAGAAGGTCGGCGCCTGGGCCATCACCGAACCCGACTCCGGGTCGGACGCCTTCGGTGGAATGAAGTCCACCGTCCGGCGCGACGGCGACGACTACATCCTCAACGGGCAGAAGACCTTCATCACCAACGGTCCCTACGCCGACGTCCTCATCGTGTACGCCAAGCTCGACGAGGGCGACCCGAGCATCGACCGCCGGGACCGCAAGGTGCTCGCATTCGTGCTCGAGAAGGGCATGGAGGGACTGACCCAGAGCCCGCCGTTCAAGAAGATGGGGATGAACTCCTCGCCCACCGGCGAGCTGTTCTTCGACAACGTCCGCATCACCCGCGACCGGCTGCTCGGCGAGACCGAGGAGGGTGGCCGCAGCGACGGCAAGGAGAGCGCGCGCGAATCCTTCGCCGCCGAGCGGATCGGCATCGCCTACCTGGCCCTCGGCATCATCGAGGAATGTCTGCGCCTGTGCAAGGACTACGCCCGCACCCGCAAGCTGTGGGGAGCGGAGATCTCCCGGTTCCAGCTGATCCAGCTCAAGCTCGCCGAGATGGAGATCGCCCGCATCAACGTCCGCAACATGGTGTTCAGCGCCATCGAACGCACGGAGGCCGGCAAGCCCGTCGGCCTGGCCGAGGCCTCGGCCATGAAGCTGTACTCCTCGCGCGCGGCCACCGACGTGGCGATGGAGGCGGTGCAGCTCTTCGGCGGCAACGGCTACATGGCCGAGTACCGCGTCGAGCAGCTCGCGCGGGACGCGAAATCGCTGATGATCTACGCGGGCAGCAACGAGATCCAGGTGACGCACATCGCCAAGGGCCTGCTCGCCGAGTGACCGGGACCCCGGGCCGGGCCGCGCGGTCCGGGGTCCCGGTACCCGGGACCGGTATCTGCACCTGCGCTGCAGATTCCACTATCGTGTCGCCATGACCGAGATCATGCCAGTCTCGACCGATGTCGATCCCGAACTGGCCGACGCGGTGACGACCCTCCCCGACCTCGATCTCGCCGACGTGGACGGAGGCCGTCGCACCCTCGACTCGATCGTTGCGGCCGCCGGCCCCGCCGACACCACCGGTGTCACCGTCGAGGAGTGGCTCGTCCCCGGCGCGCCCGGCGGCCCCGAGGTGCCCGTGCGGATCCACACGCCCGACATGTGTCCCGACGGCAACCCCGCGGGCCGGCCCGTCGTTCTCGAAATCCACGGCGGAGGATTCGTCCTCGGCAGCGCCGCCCACAGCGAAGCCTTCGCCGCCGCCGTCGCCCGCGCGACCGGTGCCGTCGTCATCTCCGTCGACTACCGGCTCGCCCCCGAGCACCCCTATCCCGCTGCCGCCGACGACTGTTACGCGGTCCTCGAGTGGATCGCTTCCGGCGCAGCATGTCTCGACATCGATCCGGACCGCGTCGTCGTCCTCGGCGATTCCGCGGGCGGCGCCCTCGCCGCGACCGTCGCGCTGCGGGCCCGGGACGAGGGCGGCCCGCGCATTGCGCTGCAGGCCCTGCTCGAACCCGCCCTCGACGACCGGCTCGAGACCGCCTCCATGCGCGGCGGCGCCGCCACCGCCGTGTGGGACAACCGCAAGGCCGCCCAGAGCTGGCGGCACTACCTCGGCGGGCAGGAGCCCACCGAGCAGTCCGTGCCCGCGCGCCGGGCCGACCTGACCGGACTGCCGCCCACCTACCTCACCGTCAACGAACTCGACCCGCTCCGCGACGAGGGGCTCGTCTACGCCCAGCGTCTCCTGCAGGCCGGGGTACGCGTCGAACTGCACTGCTGGCCGGGCGTATTCCACGGATTCACCCTCGTCCGAGGGGCCGGCGCCACGCGTCGCGCCGCTCGCTCGCTGTACGACGCGATCGTCCGGGCCACCGCCCGCACCCCCGTCCTCGACCACGACTGACCCGCCCCCGCGCGGCGCCACCCCCTCGGTGACACAGGCCCTGGCACAATCGAGTGCGCCGCACCGGTTGGGAGGAACCGGTCGGCGACACGGGAGGAGGGACACGTGACCGTCACCGACGGACGCGTCGCGCGGGCCGAACGGACCCGCCACGCAGTGATAGAGGCGCACATCGCACTGATTGAGGCCGGTGAGCTGAAACCGACCGGTGCGCAGATCGCCGCACGGGCCGGGGTCTCGCTCCGGGCGTTGTGGGCGAACTTCAACGATCTGGAAACGCTGTTCGAGGAGACGGGGACGGAGCTGCTGCGGCGGCAGGACACCGCGTTCGCCCCGGTCCCCGTCGACCTGCCGCTCGACGAGCGGATCGACGCGTTCTGCCGGCAGCGCGCCGAACTGCTCGAGCGGATGGCGCCGTTCGCGCGCGCGTCGGCGATCCGGGCCCCGCAGTCCAAGAGGATCCAGCGAAACAGGTTGCGGCACATCGCACGTGTGGTCAACGAGGTCGACGAGCTGTTCGCGGCGGAACTCGCCGCGCTCGACGCGTCGCGCCGGGCCACGCTGGTGCGCTCCGTGGCGGTGGCGAGCACCTGGGCGTCGTGGGTGGCGCTGCGCGATGTGCTGGACCTGCCGGTGGCCGAGGCCGCCGAACTGATGAAGCACACCGTCACGGCACTGCTGTCGGAGGCGCGCCAGCCGACATCGTGCTGAGGCCGGTCAGGGCGTCAGACGGTAGAACCGCCAGAACCCGAAGTCCTCGATCGGCAGCACCGACACGTCCGAGAAGCCCGCGTCGAGCGCGTACCGGCGCAGGGTGTCCGCACGCATCACCGTGCCGGTTCCCGCGCTCGGCGGGTGGCTCATGCCGTCCGGCAGGCAGCACGAGATGCTGAACCCGTACATCAGCCGCTCGACCTCGTCGCCGGGTGCGGTGAACCGGTCGGCGACGGCCTCGTCCATGACAACCATGACCCCGTCGGCCGCGAGCGAGCCGCGCACCGCGGACAGCACCTCGACGGGACGTGGCATGTCGTGGACGCACTCGAAGGCGAACGCCGCCGTGAAGCGTTCGTCGGGCAGGCTCGCCGCGTCGGTCTCGACGACGGTGATCCGGTCGGCGACGTCGGGGCAGGCCGCGACGTTCGTCCGGGCCAGGGCGACGGTCGCCGGATCGATGTCGATGGCGAACAACCGGGCCTGCGGGTACGCACGGGCCAGCGCGATCGTGGACCACGCACCGCCACAGCCGATGTCGGCGATCTCGGCATCCGGTCGGCGCAGCAGCGCGTCGAGGTCCGGCACGGACGCCAGGGCGCCCGGCAGCGCCTTCTCGTACCACGGCCGGTTCATGTCCGCCTGCCCCTCGCGGGCATCGGTGCCGAGCTGCGCCCAGCTCACGCCGCCCCCGGTGCGGTAGGCGTCGAGCAGGGCCGGAAGCTGCGCGGACACCCCGGCGAACATGCGGGCCAGGGGTCCGAGGTAGTTGAGACTGTGCTCGTCGGTGAGGACCTCGGCCACCGCGGGCGGCAGCGTGAAGCGCGGCGGATCGCCGTCGTCGACCTCGAGCAGGCCGGTCACCGCCTGCTGCTCGAGCCATTCGCGGGCGTAGCGCGGGTCGGTCCCGGTCCGCGCCGCGAGCTCGTCGGAGGTGGCGGGACCGTCGGCGGCGAGGCTGCGGTACCAGCCGAGCCGGTCGCCGAGATAGATCGCGATCAGATCGACGGCGCCGAGCGCCGAGTCGAGGACGCGCTGGGCGACGGTGTCGACGGGGGAAACGGTGTGCGTCACGGTGGGGCCTCCGGATGAGAGGGACAGGGGTGATTCCGAGAGTCCTCCGGTTCCGGGCGGCGGACAACGCCCCCATGGGGGCCGAATGTGACACCTCGTCGATCCGGTGTCACATTCGGCCCCGCAGCGGGGCGCGGGAACCGGACGGGGGCCCTGGACGTTCGGAGTCGTGCAACCGGAAGGAGTTCACCTTGCAGATCACCGCCAGTGCCCTGTCCCTCAACGTTCCCGACGTGGCCGCGTCGGCCGACTTCGTGACCCGTCACCTCGGGTTCACCGAGACGATGGCCGAGGACGGGTTCGTCTCGCTCACCCGTGAGGACGCGGGCTTCAGCCTCGTCTTCCTGCGCACCGGGCTCGGCACCTTCAAGCCCGCGAGCATCGCCGGCGACGCCGGGCAGGGGACGCTCGTCGCGTTCGTCGTAGACGCCATCGACGACGAGTACGAACGACTGCGGGCGGAGGGGGTTCCGATCGTCACGCCGATCGAGACCGAGCCGTGGGGCGAGCGGTACTTCCAGATGCGCGACCCGAACGGCATCGTCTACCAGCTCGTGCAGTGGATGGACGAGGCGCCCTCGGTGAGTTAGCCGGACGATCGGCCGGCGTGCGCCGCGAGGAACGGTCCGACCACCGACAGCACCTCCGGCGCCGCCGCGATCGTCGTGGCGTGGTCATATCCCCGGATCACCGCGAGCAGGGCACCGGGGATCGTCCGCGACAGCTCGCGGGTGTCGTCGATCCGTTCGCGGTCCTCCGAACCGACGAACGCCAGCGTCGGCACGTCCAGGGCGGCGAGGTCGGCGTCGTCGATCCCGGGTTCGCGATCCGACCGTCGCATGTACGCGGCCAGGGCGGCGGCGTCGTTCGCCCGGAACGCGGCCTGCGTCGCGGCATCGACGGGCGAACCGAGGTGTTCCGCCCACGCCTCGAGGAACCCGTCGATCCCGTAGTGCCCGAGCACGTCGGCGCATCCCGGGAAGAACAGGCGATCGAACGCCCCGGCCTGCGCGCGGGCACTGCCGCCGCCCACGGTGAGCGTCTGCAGCCGGCCGGCGTCGCGCACCGCCAGGGACAAGCCGACCCGCGCTCCGAACGAGTACCCGAGGTAGTGCACGCGCTCGGTGCCGGCGGCGTCGAGGACCGCCAGCACGTCCCCGACGATCAGGTCCATCGCGTATGCGTCGGGGACGTGCCGCTTGTCGCTGCGGCCGTGACCGCGCAGGTCGGGCAGGATCAGTCGGTACCGCTCGCGCAGGGGGCGCACGTATCCGAATCCCCGCCAGATGGCCGACGACAGGGCGCTGCCGTGCGCGAGCAGCAGCGACGGGCTGCCGGCGCCGGCGTCCGATTCGATCACCGTGAAGGCGATGCGGGTTCCGTCGACGGGGTTGATCGCGTGGCTCACCGCTCCAGTCTGACCGACCGGGTCACCCCGATGTCGGCCAGGAACCGCTCGTCGTGGCTGACCACCACGAAGGCACCCCGGTACGCGCGCAGTGCCTGCACCAGATGCGTCAGGCTGGGCAGGTCCAGGTTGTTGGTCGGTTCGTCGAGGAGCAGCAGCCGCGGAGCCGGGTCCGCCGCGAGCAGAGTCGCCAGCGCCGCCCGCAGTCGCTCGCCGCCCGAGAGGGCAGCCGCCGGCATGTCCGCGTCGGCGCCGCGGAACAGGAACCGGGCGAGCAGTGCCCGGACCTGCTGCGGCGACGCATGCAGGGCCCGCAGCGCGACGTTGTCCGCCACCGACAGCGACTCGTCGAAGACGTCCAGCCGCTGCGGCAGCACCGCAAACGGCACCCGGGGACCGGCCGCGACGATGTCGCGCAGCAGCGTCGTCTTGCCCGAGCCGTTGGGTCCGCGCAGCGCGATCCGCTCCGGGCCGACGATCTCGAGCGGCCCCTCGGCGACGCGCGCACCGGGATGCACCTCCGTCTCGGGCAGGTCCACCCGGATCTCCCGGTCGTCGCGCACGGTGCCCTGGGCGCGCTCGAGGTTCTCGCGCGCGCCGGCGAGCTTGCCCTCGTGTTCGCGGCGGAGCCGGCCCGCCGACTCCTGGGCCTGCCGCTTGCGGGCCCCCATCACGATCTTCGGTTCCCGCTTGTTCTCGAACATCTTGCGGCCGTATCGCTCTCGTCGGGCGAGCTTGATGTGCGAGTCGCTCAGCTCGCGTGCCTGCCGGCGCACGTCCGCCCGGGCGTCGCGCACCGCGGCCAGTGCCGCCTCCTGCTCGGCCGCGACGATGCGTTCGTACTCGCTGTAGTTGCCGCCGAACAGCCGCAGCCGCCCGTCGCGCATCTCCGCGACGGTGTCGACCCGCTCGAGCAGGTCGCGGTCGTGGGTCGCGACGACGAGCGTGCCGGCGAACTCGCGCAGCACGTCGTACAGCCGCGCGCGGGCCGCCGAGTCCAGGTTGTTCGTCGGCTCGTCGAGCAGCAGGACGTCCGGCTCGTCGAGCAGGCGTGCCGTGAGCGCCAGCAGGACGGTCTCGCCGCCGGAGAGGGTGCCGACGGTGCGCTCGAAGTCGCTGGGGGAGGCGACGATTCGTTCGAGACCGAGACGGTGCAGGGTGGCCAGGGCGCGCTCCTCGATGTCCCATCGCTCGCCGACGGCGTCGAAGTCCTCGACGGCGGTCGAGCCGGCCTCGATGCGCCGCAGCGCCGCGCGCACGGTGTCGATGCCGAGGACGGCGTCGACGGCGCGGTGTGGATCGAGGATGACGTCCTGCGGCAGCCGCGAGACCCGGCCGCGCACCGTGACGGAGCCCCGGGTCGGTTGAATCTCACCCGACATGATCTGCAGCAGAGTTGATTTGCCGGACCCGTTGCGTCCGACGAGTCCGGTGCGCCCGGCGGGGAGGGTGGTGTCGAGACCGTCGAACACGGCGGTGCCGTCCGGCCAGGCGAAGGTCAGGTCCGACAGGGAAAGGCCCGAGGACGGGGAAGGGTGTGACATGGCTGCTCCCGGAGTAGGTGACGGTACCGCGCGCAGGTGCGGCGCGGCGGGCGAAACCTCTACAGGAGCAACGGCCTTCTCCGATCGACGGGAATGTGACAGGAACCGACGGTAGAACAGCGTCCGTGGGGCCGGCAATCGATTTTCCCGAATTGGGGGCCGCGTCACTACAGGCAGCGTGTACGCAACGTGCGGGCGGTGGTGAACGACGGCACCGTCCGGCTTCGGGCATGATCGTTGCTGTGCCACTCCTCCGACGCCGACCGGTTCCGCTCCTGTTGACCGTCGCCGCCGCGCTGGCGGCCGCCGGGTGTTCCTTCGGGCCCGACCAGCCCGAGACGGTCGTGGGGGAGTTCGCCGCGGCGCTCGAGGCCGGTGACGTGCGGGCCGCGGCGGAGCTCACCACCGATCCCGCGGCGGCGGCCGCCACGATCGACGGCGTGTTCGAGGGGCTCGGCGGGGTCCGGCCCGACCTCGAGCTCGCCGGCACGGGCGACGGCGGCACCTTCGAACTCGACGTCGCGTGGCACTTCGCCGAGGGCCGGGACTGGTCGTACCGCACGTCCGGCAGTGCCCTGGACGTCGACGCGGAGGGCTGGCGCATCGAGTGGGACCCGGCGGTGCTGGCGCCGGGCCTGACCGCCGGCACCACGCTGAGCTACACGACGACCGTCGGCCCGCCGCCGTCCGTGCTCGACCGTGGTGGGCGGCCGATCCTCGAACAGCAGGTCGTGACGCTGGTGAACGTCGATGCCACCGCCGACCCGGCGGCCGTCGCGCCGCTGCTCGCGACCGCCGCGCCCACCGTCACCGCCGAGTCGCTCGCCGCCGACGTCGCCGCGGCGGCGGGCAAGCCCGTGACCGCGGTGGCCCTCCGCGACGCGGACATCGCGCCGATCGAGGCGCAGCTCGCCGCGCTGCCGGGCGTGACCCTCGTCCGGCAGACCCGGCTGCTGACGGTCGACCGCGCGCTCGCGTCCCCGGTCCTCTCCGGGCTCGGGGAGCTCTGGCAGCAGGGCCAGGACGCGTCCGCCGGCTGGGCCGTGCAGGCGGTGTCCGGGGACGGCAGCGCCCGCCGCGTCGCCGGTGCCGACGGTCCGCCGGCGCCGGACCTGCGGTCCACGCTCGACCTGGGTCTGCAGACCCGTGCGGAGGCGGTGCTGGCGCCACTGCCGCAGCCGGCGGTGATCGTCGCGATCGAACCGTCCACCGGGGCGGTACGCGCGGTGGCCCAGAACGCCGCCGCCGACGCCGAGGGACCGATCGCGCTGACGGGGCTGTATCCGCCCGGTTCGACCTTCAAGACCGTCACCACCTCGGCCGCCCTGCAGGCCGGGGCCGTGACCCCCGACACGGTGGTGCCGTGCCCCGGGACGGCGAACATCGAGGGTCGGGTCATCCCCAACGACGACAGCTTCGACCTCGGACCGGTCCCGTTGCACACGGCCTTCGCCTTCTCGTGCAACACCACGATGGGCCGGCTCGCGGTGGGATTGCCGGCGACCGCGCTCACCGACGCGGCCCTGCAGTTCGGGCTCGGGGTCGACTACGTCACGCCCGGACTGGTCACGGTCACCGGCAGCGTGCCCGAGGCGCAGACCCCGGCGGAGCGCGTCGAGTCCGCGATCGGCCAGGGCCGGGTGACGGCGTCACCGTTCGGTATGGCACTCGTGGCGGCGTCCATCGCGCACGGCTCGACGCCGCTGCCGGTGCTCGTCGAGGGCCGGCCCACGGTGGCCGATCGCACCCCTGGTGCCGCGCCGGCGGAGGTCACTGCCGCGTTGCGGACGATGATGCGGGAGACTGTGACGGGTGGAACCGCGAGCACGCTGCGGGACCTACCCGAACTCGTCGGTAAGACGGGGACGGCAGAGTACGGTGATGGCACCGGTGCCCACGGTTGGTTCGTCGGCTCGCAGGGAGACCTCGCGTTCGCGGTTTTCGTTGCGGGAGCGGGCAGTTCGGCGCCGGCAGTGGACGTGGCGGGACGCCTGCTGAGGGGGTGATGCGCGGCTTGTGGCGCAATCGTGATCGCATCGTAGGCAGGGCGTGCTTGTTACTGAAGTGACAGAAGTGAAGGTTGGTCGTTATGGGTTTTCGGGACTGGCGCAGGGGGCGCGGCCGCGTGACAGCCCTGGTCTCCGTCGTGGTTCTCGCGGCCGGCATGGCGTCGTGCGTGTTCGGTGAACCCCGGAGCGATGCGCAGCGACTCGTCGACGACTTCGTCGCGGAACTGAACGAGGGCGACGCCGCCGGCGCCGCCGCGCTCACGTCGTACCCGAACGCCGCCGAGGCGTCGATCCGGCAGATGTTCGAGGGCATGAAGGACGGCAGCGTCGACTACGACGTCGCCCAGTTCGTCGAACTCAACGAGCAGACGGGGTTCTTCACCCTCGGCGCCGACTGGAACTTCGGACCCGGCAAGGACTGGGGATACCAGGTGGACGGCGTGGCGAAGAACCTCGCCGTCGGCTGGCGGATCTCCTGGGACCCGCAGGTGCTGGTGCCCGACCTGAACCGGACCCGCACCGTGCACCACGTGCGCACCGACGCCGCGCCGCCGAAGATCTTCGACCGCACCGGTCAGTTGCTCATGGCCGAGCAGACCATCAACGCCGTCGTCGTCGATCCCGCCCTCATGCCCGACCCGGTCGACACCACGACGCGGCTGGCGAAGGTGCTCGAACCCGTCGCGCCGGTCATCACCGCCGACCTGCTGCAGCGCAACCTCGCGGCGGACCCCGGTGCGCGCATCACCGCGGTGAAGCTGCGCGACCAGGACTACCAGTTCCTCGAGGACGAGATCGTCCCGATCCCCGGCGTGGTGGTCGTCAAGACCCCGACGCTGATCAGCGCGGACCGGCGGATCTCCACGCCGCTGCTGGACCCGCTGCGCGCGGCCTGGCAGCTCGAGCGTGACGCCACCGCCGGGTGGGCCGTCACCCTCGAGGAGCCCGGCGCCGACCCGGTGCAGGTCGCCGGCTTCCAGGGCCCGCCGCCGCCGGACCTGCAGGCGACCCTCGACGCGCACGTCCAGCTCGCCGCCAAGGAAGCGGTGGTCAGCGTGGGCACCCCGGCGGCGATCGTGGCGATCCAGCCGTCCACCGGCGGCGTCCTGGCCCTGGACGTGAACAACTGGGCGATGGAACTCGGACCCGTCGCCTCCCGCGGGCTGTATCCGGCCGGGCAGACGCTGGATCCGGTGCGGCTGGCCGCGGGCCTGGACCGGGGCGTCGACCCGGCCTCGGTGAGCACCGACGATCTGGCCGACACCGCCCGCCGGCTCGGGCTCGGCCTGGACTACGACGTCCCCGGCTTCGACTTCGAGACCGCGCAGATCGGGGAGAACCGGTCCGGTGTGGTGCAGTTCTCCGGCTCGGACGGCGGCGGGGAGGCGCTCCTCAGTCCGTTCGGTGCCGCGCTGCTCGCCGCGTCCGTCGCGCGGGGGGAGGCGCCGTTGCCCGCGATCGTGCAGGGCAAGCCCGCGACGGTGGGGGAGGCCGCCGAACCGCTGCCGCCGCACGTGACCGACGCGCTGCGCGCCGCGATGGCCGAGAACGTGCGCAGCGGCCCGGCATCGTTCCTGAAGGGGCACCCCGGTCTGTCCGGCATCGCGGCCGCGAGCGGTGACGACCGCTGGTTCTACGGGTACACCGGCGACCTGGCGTTCGCGGTGTTCGTCGCCAACGCCGACGGCGGCGACCGCGCGGTGAAGATGGCCGACATGTTCCTGCGGGAGCTGGGCAAGCCGCCCGCCGACCGCTGACCGCTGCCGCCCTCGGCGGACCGGCCGAAGCGGACCCCGGTACGTTTGTCGGTCGTGACCCCTGTCGACCTGCTGCTGCTCGCGGTCGCGGGGTTCTTCGCCGGGCTCATCGGGTTCGTCACCGGCCTCGCGTCCATCGTCTCGTACCCCGCGCTGCTCGCCGCGGGGCTGCCGCCCGTCGCCGCCAACGTCACCAACACCGTCGCGATGGTGGGGGTCGGCGTCGGGGCGCTCGCCAACTCGACCCGCGAGGTCGTCGACACCGGCCCGCGGCTGTGGCGGTGGACCCTGTACTCAGCGCTCGGCGGCCTCGTCGGTGCCGTCGTCCTGATGTGGGCGCCCGCGGGGTCCTTCGAGACGGTCGTGCCCTACATGGTCGCGTTCGCCTCCCTCGCGCTGCTGGCGCAACCCCGGATCCGCGCCCTGTCCGGGAGCCGGGACCTGCCCCGGACGTACTCGGCGCTGCTGTTCGTCGTGGCGGTGTACGGCGGCTACTTCGGGGCGGGTGCGGGTGTCGTCTTCCTCGCACTCACCCTGATCTGCACCTCCGAGCACATCTGGCGCGCCACCATCCTCAAGAGCTACCTGCTGGGGGTCGCCAACCTCGTCGCTGCGATCGGCTTCGCCGTGTTCGGCCCCGTGCACTGGGGTGCGGCCGCCGCGATGGCGCTCGGCGCCGTCGCGGGCGGCTGGTGCGGGCCGCCCGTCGTCCGGCGCATCCCACCCGAGGTGCTGCGGGTGACGGTCGCGCTCGCCGGCCTCGGGCTCGCGGTGTGGCTGGCGGTGCGGTGAGAACCGGTCAGTGCACTCCGCGCATCATCCGCCGGATCCACGGTGACAGCAGCGCCAGCACGACGCCGATCGCGATCGAGCCGAGGCCGACCCAGGCGAAGTACGGCTTCTCGTTCGCCTCGTCGTAGTACTTGGCGAGGGTGCCGGCCATGGCCGTGCCGAGCGCCACCGACAGGAAGAACAGCGCCACCATCTGGGTGTGGAAGTTGCGCGGGGCCAGTTTCGTCGCCAGCGACAGGCCGACGGGGGAGAGCAGCAGCTCCGCGAACGTGAACAGCAGGAGGATGCCCGCGAGGCCGAGCAGGGGGGCGCTGTTGGGGCCGCCGCCGGACATCGGGATGAAGCACAGGAATGCGATGCCCATGATCACGGTGCCCATCGCGAACTTCACCGGCGACGACGGCTGCCGCGGGCCGAGCCGGGTCCACACGGCGGCGAACACGCCCGCGAACACGATGATGAACACCGGGTTGATCGACTGCACCCACGCCGGCGGGAAGTCCCAGCCGAACAGGTTGCGGTCGAGCCTCTTGTCGGCGTACACCGCGACGGTGGTGAACTGCTGCTGGAACAGCGACCAGAATGCCGCGCTGGCCAGGAACATGGGGACGAAGCTGATCACCCGGCTGCGTTCGACGGCGGTGATCTGCCGGCTGGACAGGATCACGACGAAGTAGACGACGGACGCGGCGACGGTCGCTGCGACCACGACGTCCGACAGGTTGTCGACGGTGACCAGCCCGGTGCCGAACAGCGCCGCGATCAGCGCGACGGCCAGGACGGCGACGCCGGCGGCCCTGGTGCGCCGGTCGGCGGGCAGCGGGTGCGGCGGCGTGGCGCCGATCCCGCGCAGGTGCTTGCGGCCGAGGGTGTACTGGATCAGGCCGAGTGCCATGCCGATGGCGGCCAGGCCGAAGCCGTAGTGGAAGCCCAGCTCGGTCTGCGCCCAGCCGGTGAGGAGCGGGCCGATCAGTGCGCCCAGGTTGATCCCCATGTAGAAGATCGAGAACCCGGCGTCGCGCCGGGTGTCCTGCTCGTCGTAGAGATCCCCGACCAGGGAGGTGGCGTTGGCCTTGAGGCCACCGCTGCCGACGGCGACGAACACCAGGCCCACCGCCACGCCGCCGAGGCCGGGGAGCAGCGCCAGGGAGATGTGGCCGAGCATGATGAGGATCGCGCTGTAGAACAGCGTGCGCTCGGAGCCGAGCAGCCGGTCGGCGATCCACGCGCCGAGGATGGTCGACAGGTAGACCGTGCCGCCGTACGCCCCGACGATCGACGTGGCGGCGAGCTCGCTGATCCCCAGTCCGCCGTCGGCCGCCGAGTAGTACAGGTAATAGATCAGGATGCCCTGCATGCCGTAGAAGGAGAACCTCTCCCACATCTCGACACCGAACAGGTTGGCCAGCGCGAAGGGCTGGCCGAAGAAGGTGCGTTCCTTCGTCCGATCGGGGGGCGCGGCGGTCTCGCTCATGGCTGACACTCTGGCACCGCGGCCACCTCCGGCGCGCGGCTTTCGGCGGTGCGGAGGGTCACCTCCGCGCGGCCGGGGTCAGGCGGCGTCGACGCGGCGCCGCAGCCACAGCCCGGCGAGCAGGCGCCAGCCGAGCAGGAACACGCCCAGCACGATGGACGCGACGACGATGAACGAACCGGCTGTGCCCTGGCCCGTGATCACGCGCAGCAGCATCCCGACGACCACGGTGGACACCCATGCGATCACGCCGGTCGGCACGACCAGCCACGGATCGAACTTCTCCTTGTAGAGGGCCGCCGTCGCGAGCCATCCGACGGTGAGGCCGCCGAGGAACGGCCACGCGGTGTTCGCCAGTCCCGCCAGCGTCAGCCCCTCGTCGTGACTTGCGCGCCCGAGGGCGGCGAACACGATGACCAGGACGACGTCGAGCAGGGCCGGTGCGTACTTCTTCACGTCGTCCAGCGTAGGTCGCCGACGAAAGCGAGCGCCCTCCGGGACGGAGAGCGCTCGCGTGTCGTGCGGGTGCGGCGGATCAGGCCTGCAGACCGGCCTCGATCTCGAGGTTGATGGTGATCTTGTCGCCGACGACGGCGCCGCCGCCCTCGAGCGGCATGTCGATCGAGATGCCGAAGTCCTTGCGGTTGAGGACGGTGGTGGCCTCGAAGCCCGCGACCGGGCCCTGGCCCATGCCCGGGTTCACGCCGTTGAACTCCAGCTTCAGCTCGACCGGCTTGGTGACGCCGTGCAGGGTGAACTCACCGTCGACGACGTAGTCGCTGCCGGCGGCGCGCACGCCGGTGGACTTGAACGTCGCGGTGGGGAACTGCTCGGCGTCGAAGAAGTCGGCGGAGCGGATGTGGGCGTCGCGGTCGGCGTTCTTGGTGTCGATGGACGTGACCTGGATCTCGGCGGCGACGGCGGGGGTGCCGTCCTCGGCGACGGTGATCGCGCCGGAGAAGTCGTTGAACGTGCCGCGCACCTTGCTCACGACGAGGTGGCGGACGGTGAAGCCCACGGTGGAGTG
The DNA here is from genome assembly GCF_009939605.1 of Rhodococcus sp. YH1. NCBI lineage: Bacteria > Bacillati > Actinomycetota > Actinomycetes > Mycobacteriales > Nocardiaceae > Rhodococcus > Rhodococcus sp. YH1. Next base: position 36,515 of record NZ_WVTE01000232.1, read on the forward strand.
GACCGAGTCGATGGCCCAGGTGCCGGCGGTGAGTCCGGGGAAGGTGGTGGTAGCGGTCGTCATGGGATTCCTCCGAGTCGAGTTTTGGTTGAAGTTTCAACCTTCGATGTACTCAACGATCGCATCGAATGATTGATTCCGCAACTACTTCGGATGTGAGGTGGAACACACTTCGTCACTCCGGCAGGGCGGTGCCCTCGCTCGCGGCCCGTCCGCGCCGTCGCTCGAGCACCGAACGGGCGTGTTCCTCGCGTTCGAGATCGGCGTCGATGTGCTCGTCGTGCTGGCTCGACCGGAACTTGGCGGCCACCACCGTCCAGCCGACCAGCGCGACCAGGATGAAGCTGACGCCCCGGTACACGAACACGGCTGCCAGGGCCTGCGAGGCGCTCATCCCCGCCGCGGTGAGGGTCGCGATCAGCGTGCCGTCGACGAACCCCAGCCCGCCCGGCGCCAGGGGGATGCTCCCCACCGCCTTGGCCGCCGCGAACGCGATCAGCAGGCCCGGCAGCGACGGCTCCCCGCCCACCGCCCAGCACGCGAACCCCAGGCACGCGACGTCGAAGACCCGGTGCACGGCCGACCAGCAGATCGTCGCGAGCCCGTCGCGGCGACCCAGGTGCACCGCCTCGATCTGCCCGAGGACCTGCTCGAACTTCTCCATCCCGGTGTCCGCCGGCTTGCGCAGCAGGCGGTTGACGCGGGCGAGGACCCATTCCCCGGCCGACTCGACGGACGACGGATGCCGGGAGACGTACCGGACGGCGACGACCAGCGCGATCACGCCGGCGACCGACAGGACTAGCGTCACCGGGCTCACCCGTGTGCCCACCGCGAACGCCCCGCCCACGCCGACCGCCGCGAGCGTCGCCGCCGCGATCACCCCCGAGACCGCCAGCTGCCACGACGCCACCACCGGCGTCGCACCCCAGCGCCGGGTCTGCTGGTAGGTGAACGCGGTGGAGAACACCGGACCGGCCGGCAGCGTCACCGCCATCGCCGTGCTCGCATAGATCACCGACGCCGAGCGCAGGTGCCCGACGACGACCTCACCGGCCCGCAGCAGCCGCCGCTGCACCTCCGCGAAGCCGCTCAGCGACAGGGCCTGCGCGACGATGCACGCGGCGAGCCAGCCCCAGTGCAGCTCGGTCAGGGCGCGCCAGGAGTCGCTGAGCGTCGGCCACAGGTAGATGCCCTCGACCACCAGCAGGGCCACGAGGGCGACGGCGAGCAGCCACTTCACCCACCCGAAGCGGCCCCGGCGCCGCGCGGCGTCGGGTGCGGGCGGGTCACGTCGGGGCTGCGCCACAGGATTCAGCGTAGCCAAGCCGGCCGGAGGGCGGATCGTCCTTTTCGTCGCCGGGGTCCCGGCCGTCCGTCACTCGTCGTGGCCCGAGTCCGGATACCGCACCGGCCAGGCGAGATGCGTCACCCGCCGCCGGCCGCGCAGCTGCACCTCGTCGCCGAGTTCCCAGTGGGCGCGTTCCTCGTCGTCGGCGAAGTACAGCGCGCTCGACGACGCGAGCACCCGGCTCGGACGCAGCTTCGCCAGCTCGGTCAGCCGCGACGCCTCGTTCACCGGATCGCCGATGACGGTGTACTCGAACCGCTCGGCCGCGCCGATGTTGCCGGCCACCGCCAGCCCCGCCGAGACCCCGATGCCGATGTCGAGATCGGTGATCTCGTCCAGCGCGAACCGCAGTTCCCGGGCCGCCGCGAGCGCGGCGGTGGGCGCGTCGGGACGGTCCAGCGGAGCACCGAAGATGGCCAGCGCCGCGTCGCCCATGAACTTGTTGACGAAACCGTGGTGCCGGTCCACGACGTCCACCACGACCCGGAAGAACTCGTTGAGCAGCTCGACGACCTCGCCGGGCGGGCGTTCGGCCGCCGTCGCCGTCGAGCCCACCATGTCCACGAACAGCACCGCGACGTAGCGGGTCTCCCCGCCGAGCTCGGTGCCGTACTGGAGGGCGCGGCGCGCTACGTCCTCGCCGACGTGCTGACCGAACAACTGCCGCAGCCGCCGCCGCTCGTCGGACTCGGCCATCATCCGGTTGAAGCCGACCTGCAGGCGGCCGATCTCGCTGCCGTCGAACACCTCGACCTGCACGTCCGTCGCGCCGCGCTGGACCCGTTCGATGGCCCAGCGCAGCTGCTTGACCGGATCGGAGAGCTGGGCGGCGGTGAGCGACGACAGCACCCCGGCCAGGCCGATCGCCATGATCGACAGCGCGAGGACCGCCCACGCCATCGCGTCCGGCGGGAACTCGACGTCGGTGGTCAGCTGGGTGACGCACAGCAGCGCGATGCCGCCGGCCGGCATCAGCGTGCCGAGACCCCACGTCATGGCGAGGCGGGTGCGGACGCCGGGCGCCAGGGTCCGGTCGAACTCCCCCTCGCTCAAGGCCCGCGCCGCGACCGGCCGCAGGATCCGCTCGCCCAGCATGTAGGTGAAGCCGAAGGTGCTCGTCGCGGCCATTGCGACGGTGATCGCCACCGCCACGGCGAGCTCCGGCATCTCCTCCGCGGTGAGGAACACGAACAGCACGCCGCCGAGGATCCACAGGATCAGGTGCACGATCGCCTGACGCAACGGCGCGTGCAGCGCCGACATCTGCTCGGATCGGGTGGGCGGGCCGCCGCGCAGCTGCCACCGCACCACCGACCGCAGCATCAGGGCCGCGGCCGTCAGGCTCACGATCCCCGCGAACACCAGATACACCGCGAACACCGCGAAGTTGCGGACCCGGTCCGCGATGATGTTCTCGTTCTCGGACAGCGGGATGCCGTAGCGGACGAACGCGAACACCAGCAGCGCGCCGAACAGGTTCGAGGCGCCCATCGAGGCCATATAGAGCGGCCAACGACTGCGCAACGTCGCCGCGACGGCTCGATAGGACCCCAACACGACATCAAATCAAACCACTGTGCCCACCGTCACAACGCGCCATGGTCGTGATCCGGGCGTTTCGGGCGGCTACTCTCAGCGCGATCACCGACCGGGAAAGGGAGCATCCACATGGTCCGGCGCCGAGCCGACGGCAGGCTGTCGCGCCGCGCCGCCGTGCCCGCCGAACCGCCCCCGCCCGCCCGGCGCCAGGTCGGCGCCGACCCCGATGCGCCGCTGTGGCGGGCCGCGCAGGTGTTCCGGCTCGTCACCGTCGTCTACGCCGTCAGCTCCCAGTTCTCCACCGTCGCCCACTACACGTCGCCGCGGCTCAGCTGGTTCTTCGTCGCCCTGCTGGCGGTGTGGTCCGGCGTGTCGGCGGTGCTGCTGGCGCAGGGGGTCGGGCAGCGCGCCGTGGTGGTCGGGATCGACCAGGTCGTCGCGGTCGCGCTCATGGGCGCGACGCGGCTCGTCGCCGGCCACGACTGGTACAGCGCCCACCAGACGCTGCCCACCACCCTGTGGGTCGCCAACGCCGTGCTGTCGGCCGCGATCCTGGGCGGTCCCGCCGCGGGAGTCGCGTCGGCGCTGGCGATGGCGACGGTCAGCGCCGTCGTCCGCGACCAGGTCAACCTCGACCTGTGGCGCGACGCGACCGCCCCCGTGCTCGTCGCGGTCGGCGTCGCGATGGGATTCGCCACCACCACCGCCCGGCGCGCCCACCGGCAGCTCGAACAGGCCGTGCGTGTGGCGGCCGCCACCGAGGAACGCGACCGGCTCGCCCGGGAGGTGCACGACGGGGTGCTGCAGGTGCTGGCCCTGGTGCGGCGCCGCGGCACCGCGCTCGGGGGCGAGGCCGCCGAACTCGCCCGCCTCGCCGGGGAACAGGAGGCGGCGCTGCGGATGCTCGTCTCCGAGCAGGGCACCCAGCTCGACCGGGGCGAGGAGCTCGTGGACCTGCGGGCGCTGCTGCGGGCGCAGGCCGGTGCCGGCGTCACCGTCTCCGCGCCCGCCGACCCGGTCCTGCTCGACCGCGTCCGCGCCGCGGAACTGGCGGCGATCGCCGCGACGGCCCTGACCAACACGACGCTGCACGCGGGCGCAGGGGCGAAGGCGTACGTGCTGGTCGAGGACCTCGGCGACGAGGTGATCCTCAGCATCCGCGACGACGGGGTGGGCATTGCGGACGGCCGTCTCGCCGAGGCCCGCGCCGAGGGCCGGATGGGCGTGTCGAAGTCGATCGTCGGCCGCGCGCAGTGGCTCGGTGGCGCCGCCGTGCTCGACAGCTCGCCCGGCCAGGGCACCGAATGGGAGATCCGGGTGCCGAGGAGAGGAGCACGAGGTGCGTGAGGGCAGCAACGCGGCGAACGGTGACGGGCCGATCACGGTGATGATCGTCGACGACCATCCGATGTGGCGCGACGGCGTCTCGCGGGACCTCGACGCGGCCGGCTTCCGCGTCGTCGCCACCGCCGACGGGGTCGGTGCGGCCGCGCGCCGGGCCGCGGCGGTGCAGCCGACCGTCGTGCTGATGGACATGTCGCTGCCCGACGGCACCGGCACCGAGGCCACCGTCGCCGTGCTCCGGGTCTCCCCGGCCAGCCGCGTGCTGGTGCTGTCCGCTTCCTCCGAACGCGACGACGTCCTCGGTGCGGTGAAGGCCGGCGCGTCCGGATACCTGGTCAAGAGCGCGTCGGCCGCGGAGCTGGTCGAGGCCGTGCGGGCGACCGCCGCCGGGCAGGCGGTGTTCACGCCCGGACTCGCCGGGCTGGTCCTCGGGGAGTACCGCCGCATGTCGTCGGCCGCCGACCGGCGCGCGCCCGCCCCGCCCACCCTCACCGAGCGCGAGACCGAGGTGCTGCGACTCGTCGCCAAGGGACTGTCGGCCAAGCAGATCGCCGCGCGCCTCACGCTCAGTCACCGCACGGTGGAGAACCACGTGCAGGCGACCCTGCGCAAGCTGCAGCTCGCCAACCGCGTGGAGCTCACCCGCTACGCGATCGAGCAGGGGCTGGACTAGCGCACCGGACCCGCACCGGTCCTCTAGAATTCGACCGCTCCCGCAGTTCCGGTGCGGCGGTGGCGTGCTCGATCGAAAGGCGGAGCGATCGAAAGGCGGGGCGATCGAAAGGCGGGCGGGATGAGTTCCCCTGGCGTGGCGCTCGGCGTGCTGGGAGGCTTCGCCGCCACCGTCGACGGACGACCGATCGACCTCGGCGGCATCCGGCAGCGTGCCCTGCTCGCCGCCCTCGTCGTCGCGTTCCCGGGCGACGTCTCGGGGGAGCGGCTGCTCGAACAGGTCTGGCACGACGTCGACGACCCGAAGACGAGCTCGCTGCACTTCGCCGTCTCCAAGCTGCGCGACCGGCTCAGCCCGCAGCGACCGCGCGGGGACGAGGGGGTGATCGTCCGGGAGGGCTCGCGGTACCGGCTCGCCGTCGCCGCGGAGCAGATCGACGCCGTGCGGTTCGCCGACCTCGTCGCGCGCGGCGACCGGCTGCGCGAGCAGGGTGCCGCTCAGGCCGCGGCCGAGGCCTACGCGACCGCGTTGTCGTGCTGGCGGGGGTCGCCCTACGCCGACGTCGCCGACGCCGAGTTCGTGCGCCCCGAGGTCGCGCGGCTGACGGCGATCGAGTTGCGCACCCGCAAGGCCCTGCTGCAGATCCGGCTGGACCAGGGCGGCTCCGACGACGTCGTCGAGGCCGCCGAGCGGCTCGTCGCCGCGCATCCGCTCGACGAACGGGCCTGGGAACTGCTGGTCGTCGCCCTGTACCGGGCGGGCCGGCAGGCCGACGCCCTGGCGGCGCTGCGCCGCGTGCGCACCGTGCTCGACGGCGAACTCGGCATCGAGCCGGGCACCGGGCTGCGCGAACTCGAGACGGCGGTGCTGCGGCAGGACGACGTCCGGCTGCTCGGGACCGCCGGGGTCTCGCCGGGGCCCGCCGCCGCGCTGGGCACCCCGAGCGCGACCTCCAACGTGCCGTCGCCCCGCACCGCCCTCGTCGATCGGGCCCGTGAGCTCGCGGACGTCGGCGCGGCGCTGGCCGGGGAACGGTTGGTCACGCTCGTGGGGCCGGGCGGGGTCGGCAAGACGCGGCTGGCGGTGGAGGTGTGCCGCAACGGCGGTGAACGTCCCGCCGACGGGCCGTGGTTCGTGGACCTGGCGGCCGTGCGGGCCGATGCGCTGGTGGCCGCGACGGTGGCGTCGGCCCTGCAGATCCTGGGCCCCGGGACCGTCGACCACC
>NZ_WVTE01000233.1:0-85836 GCF_009939605.1 Rhodococcus sp. YH1
CGCCGCGCCGCGACTGGCACAGTTCCATGATCGAACCGATGAACTCGCTCGGGGAGATGATCGTGCACTTGACGATCGGCTCGTAGATTTCGCGGGCCTTGCCCTCGGGCCAGTCCGACGGGTTGGTGACGATGTGCTCCTGCCCGCCCTCGAGCACCACGCGGTAGACCACGTTGGGGGCGGTGGAGATCAGGTCGAGGCCGAACTCGCGCTCGAGCCGCTCCCGGGTGATCTCCATGTGCAGCAGGCCGAGGAAGCCGCACCGGAATCCGAAGCCCAGAGCCACCGACGTCTCGGGTTCGTAGGTGAGCGCGGCGTCGTTGAGCTGCAACTTGTCGAGAGCGTCGCGCAGGACGGGGTAGTCCGACCCGTCCACCGGGTACAGGCCGGAGTAGACCATCGGGCGGGGCTCGCGGTAGCCGGTGAGCGGCTCGGCGGCGCCGCCGCGGGCAGAGGTGACGGTGTCGCCGACCTTCGACTGGCGCACGTCCTTCACGCCGGTGATGAGATAGCCGACCTCGCCGACGCCGAGACCGGCGGTGGCCTTCGGCTCGGGCGAGACGATGCCCACCTCGAGCAGCTCGTGGGTGGCGCCGGTGGACATCATCTTGATCTTCTCGCGGGGCACGATCTTGCCGTCGACCACACGCACGTACGTGACGACGCCGCGGTAGGTGTCGTACACCGAGTCGAAGATCATCGCGCGGGCCGGCGCGTCGGGGTCGCCGACCGGCGGCGGCACCTGCCGGATCACCTCGTCGAGCAGTTCCGGCACGCCCACGCCGGTCTTGCCCGACACGCGCAGCACGTCCTCGGGCTCGCAGCCGACGATGTGGGCGAGCTCGGCGGCGTAGCGGTCCGGGTCGGCCGCGGGCAGATCGATCTTGTTCAGGACCGGGATGACCGTCAGATCCTTGTCGAGAGCGAGGTAGAGGTTCGCGAGGGTCTGCGCCTCGATGCCCTGGGCGGCGTCGACGAGGAGCACCGCGCCCTCGCATGCCTCGAGCGCACGGGAGACCTCGTACGTGAAGTCCACGTGCCCGGGCGTGTCGATGAGGTGCATCACGTAGTCCTCGCCGTCGACCTGCCACGGCAGCCGCACGTTCTGGGCCTTGATGGTGATCCCGCGCTCGCGCTCGATGTCCATCCGGTCGAGGTACTGGGCCCGCATCTGGCGCTCCTCGACCACACCGGTGAGCTGCAGCATGCGGTCCGCGAGCGTCGACTTGCCGTGGTCGATGTGCGCGATGATGCAGAAGTTCCGGATCTTCGCGGGGTCCGTGAACGTGGTGTCGGCGAAGGTGCTGATGTCGGGCTCCTGACTCGGACGGGCAGCGGCCCTGGCGGGACGCGGTCACCCCTGCAGAATATCCAAGTCGCGGCGGGTCCGGTCCCGCGGCCGCACCTGCGCGGCCCCGCACGCCGCTAAGCTCGCCGACGTGGCTGGCACATGGAAGAAACTGGGCAGGCAACTGGGACGGCTCGCGGTCGAGCAGGGACCGCGATTGCTCGAGCAGGTGCAGCGCTCCGGCGCCCTCGACCGGGCCCGGACCGCGCTCGGCTCCGGTGCCGCCGACACCGCCCGGCCGGTCCCGAAGCCCGGCCGCCCGGTGACCTCCCACACCGCTCCCACCGCGCAGCGCGCCCGGCGGATCGCCTACGCCCCCGACCTCGACGGCCGCGCGGACCCCGGCGAGATCGTGTGGACGTGGGTGGCCTACGAGGAGGACGCGACCCAGGGCAAGGACCGGCCCGTGCTCGTCGTCGGACGCAACGGTGGCACCCTGCTCGGCCTGATGCTGTCGTCGAACAACGACCGGGACGGTCACCGCGACTGGCTGGCCCTGGGCAACGGCAACTGGGACGCGGGCAGCCGGCCCAGCTGGGTCCGCCTGGACCGCGTGCTGGACGTGCCCGAGGAAGGCATCCGGCGCGAAGGCGCGGTGCTCGACCGGGCCCGGTTCGAGCAGGTCGCCGCGCGCCTTCGCGCCGAGTACGGCTGGCAGTAGCCGGCCCTCGCCTTACCGCCGGCGGGCGCCCGCCACCCGCGCCGTGGACGGCCGCAATCCGGCGAACCGCCCGAACAGCGACCGGTAGACCAGCGCCCCGAGGGCGCCGCCGATCAGCGGGAACAGGATGAACAGCCAGAGCTGTCCGAGCGCGCCGTCCTGGTACGGCGCGACCGCGATGCTCCGCGCCGGATTGACCGAGGTGTTGTCGATCGGGATCGAGACCAGGTGGATCACCGCCAGGGTGAATCCGATCGACACCCCGGCCAGCAGGACGTCCGAGGCCTGGTCCGTCGCGGCGAGCACCACGAACACCAGCAGCGCGGTAAGCAGCACCTCGACGACCATGGTCGCCCCGATCCCGTAACCCTCGACGAGCACACCGCCGAGCGGGCCCTCCACCGCCGACGGGCTGTGCGGGCCCCAGCCGTTGGCGCCGAGCCCCTGCGCGGCCCGGTCGTAGGTGGGCAGCGACTGCGCCACCGAGTAGATCGTCACGCCCGCGACGAGGCCGCCGAGGACCTGGGCCACGACGTAGAACACCGCCCGCTTGAGGGTGACCTGGCCGATCGCGAGCTGGCCGACCGTCACCGCCGGGTTCACATGGCATCCGGAGATCGGCCCGATGGCGTAGACGAGGAACAGCAGGGTCAGCCCGAACGCCAGCGCGACGCCGAGATTGCCGACCTTGTCCCCGGCGAACACCGCCGTGCCGACCGCGGAGAAGACCAGCACGAACGTGCCGATCGCCTCCGCGGCGTACTTCTTGGCGTCCGAGAATTCGTCCTTCTCCACGGCCTCGAGCGCGGTCTCGTGCTCGGTCTCGTGCTCGGCGGCCCCGGGTGCCCGGTCCGCCGCCCGGCCCTCGTGGCCCGTCTCGCGTTCGTTCGTCATGCGCCCACCTCGCGTCGTGCGGTCCCGCGGGACCGGATCCGATGTGTCGAACTTCGGCACTGGCGAGCACCGCGGGTCGAAGACGGGCTCACAGGCCGCACAGCACTACCGCAACAAGACACAGCGGACACTACGCAAGCCGGGTGACCTCCACAACAACGTCGAGTGCCGTCGAACCGCCGCCGGAGTAGATGCCCTTCAGCGGCGGCACGTCCGCGTAGTCCCGGCCGGTACCGACGGACACGTGCTGTTCACCGACGACCGTGGCGTTGGTCGGGTCGTAACCCCACCACGAACCGGTCCAGGCCTCGACCCACGCGTGCGACTCCCCCGCGACGGTCGCCCCGACGGGGGCAGCGGCCGTCGGATGCAGGTATCCCGACACGTACCGGCTGGGAATTCCCATGCCGCGCAGCAGGAGCAGCGTCAGGTGCGCATAGTCCTGGCAGACCCCCTCGCGTTCCTCGAAGGCCTGCACGGCCGAGGTGTGCACCCCCGTCGTGCCGGGGACGTAGGACATCTCGTCGTGCACCCACTGCGCCGCGGCCAGCACCGCGGCCACCGGATCGGCACCCTTGGCGATCTGCCGGGCGACCCTGGCGAGACCGCGATCGGCCGGCACGTACCGCGACGGCAGCAGCACCTCGTCGTAGCGGTCCCGGTTCTCCTCGCTGCGCAGTTCGTCCCATCCGATCGCCTCGTCGGGCACCGCGGTCTCCTCGGTCTCCACCACCGACAGTCCGGTCACCTCCAGCGAGGTGTGCGGCGCGTGCAGGTCGAACGCGGTCACCGCCGTGCCCCAGTAGTCGACGTACCGGTACGACCGTGTCGCCGGGGTGGTCTCGACCCGGTTCAGCACGACGGTCTGCCGGCTGTCCGCGCGGGGCGTGAGCCGTACCTCGTTGTACGACGAGGTGACCGGCGCGTCGTACGCGTACCCCGTCTTGTGGACCACTCGCATCCGCCAGGTCACAACTCACCCTCCACGATCGTCTCCCCCTGTGCCGCGCCGGCATCGGTCCAGGCCACCCACGGCGCTGCGTGGAAGTACTGCAGCGCGATCGCCTCGCCGACCTGCCGGCACATCTCCTGCAGCGACTGCAGGCGCGTCTGCAGATCCTCGAGCAGCCGTCCGGGGGCGAGGAACTCGAGTTCGCTGCGGGCACGGCCGAGCAGACGTTGCGCCTCGTCCCGGGCACCGATCCGGCTGTGCGGATGCCGGTCGAGCGCACCGAGGCACCGCTCGGCCTCGCTGATGGCGAAGAACACCGACCGCGGGAACAGCCGGTCCAGCAGCATGAATTCGAGCACCAGGCTCGCGTCGAGGGCACCGCGGTAGGTGCGCAGGTAGGTGTCGTGACCACCGACCGACCGCAGGACCGTCGCCCACGTCGGCGAGCCCGGGCGGTCGCCCGCCCGGGAGAGCAGCAGCCGTACCACCATGTCGACGCGTTCGATGGACCGGCCCAGCAGCAGGAAGCGATAGCCGTCGTCGCGGCTGAGCGTCGAGTCCGCCAGGCCCGCGAACATCGCCGCACGCTCCTCGACGTACCGGAAGAACTCGTGCGGTCCGAGCCGCTGGGCGGCCCGCTTGCGCTCGGCGAGACCGTTGTAGGTGGCGTTCAGGCACTCCCACATCTCGCTGGAGGTGACCTCGCGGGCGCCGCGGGCGTTCTCGCGCGCGTGCGCGACGGAATCGACGATCGACCCCTGCCCCTGCCGGTCGAACGCGATCAGGTCGACCACGGTGGACACGTCCAGCACGCCCGGCGGCTCGGCGAATCCGAGTACCCGCAGCAGCTGCCGGCAGGTGCGGTCGGGGTCGACCGTGGAGTCCTCGAGCAGCTGGTGCACCGCGACGTCCATGATGCGGGCGGTGTCGTCGGCGCGTTCGACGTAGCGGCCGATCCAGAACAGGGACTCGGCATTGCGGGCCAGCATCAGCGCCCACCCCCGAGCCCGCTCTGCTGCTGCTGTTGTTGCTGTTGCTGTTGTGGGCCGCCGATGTCGGGTCCGTGCTCGACCTGCGCGCCGTGCGCCGGCCGGTCGACCACCTGGGCGCCGCCGAGTTCTCGTTCCTCCCCGGAACTGCGCGCGGCGAGCACCCACGTGTCCTTGCTGCCGCCGCCCTGGCTCGAGTTCACCACGAGCGACCCTTCGGGCAGCGCGACGCGCGTGAGACCGCCGGGCAGCACCCACACCTCCTCCCCGTCGTTGACGGCGAAGGGCCGCAGGTCCACGTGACGCGGCGCGAGCCGGTCCCCCACCCGGGTGGGAACGGTGGACAACTGCACGACGGGCTGGGCGATCCAGCTGCGCGGGTCGTTGCGGATCTTGCGGGTCATGGTCTTCAGCTCGGCGGGCGAGGCGTCGGGACCGAACACGATGCCGTACCCGCCGGAGCCTTCCACCGGCTTGATCACGAGTTCGTCGAGACGGTCGAGCACCTCCTCGCATTCCTCGTCCAGCCAGCAGCGCAGCGTGTCGACGTTGGGCAACAGCGGCTTCTCGCCGAGGTAGTAGTCGATGATCTCGGGGACGTAGGTGTAGACGAGCTTGTCGTCGCCGACACCGTTGCCGACGGCGCTCGAGATCACGACGTTGCCGGCGCGGGCGGCGTTGAGGATGCCGGCGACGCCGAGCACGGAGTCGGGACGGAACTGCATCGGATCGAGGAAGGCGTCGTCGATCCGGCGGTAGATCACGTCGACCTGCCGTTCGCCTTCGGTGGTGCGCATGTAGACCGCGTTGTCACGACAGAACAGGTCCCGGCCCTCGACGAGTTCGACACCCATCTGCCGGGCCAGCAGGGAGTGCTCGAAATACGCGGAGTTGGCCACGCCGGGGGTCAGCACCACCACGGTCGGGTCGGCGGCGTTGAGCGCGGCGGCCGCCCGCAGCGCCCGCAGCAGGTGCGAGGCGTAGTCGCCGACGGGACGCACCCGGTGCTCGCGGAACAGGTCCGGGGCGATCCGGGCCATCACCCGCCGGTTCTCCATGACGTACGACACCCCGGACGGCGAGCGCAGATTGTCCTCGAGGACCCGGAACGTGCCGTTCTCGTCGCGGATCAGGTCGATGCCCGCGACGTGGATCCGGACGCCGTTGGGCGGGACGATGCCGACGGCCTCGCGGTGGAAGTGCTCGCACGAGGTCACCAGCCGCTTGGGGATGACGCGGTCGCGGAGGATGTGCTGCTCGCGGTAGACGTCGTCGAGGAACATCTCGAGCGCCTTCACCCGCTGGGTGATGCCCCGTTCGAGGCGGGCCCACTCCGCCGCCGCGATGACCCGGGGCATCAGGTCGAGCGGGAAGGGCCGCTCCTGTCCGGACAGGGAGAAGGTGACGCCCTGGTCGGTGAAGGCGCGGCCGAGGGCCTCGGTGCGCGCCGCGAGCTCGTCGGCGCCGGTGGAGACGAACCGTTGGTGCAGCCGCCGGTAGGGGGCTCGCACCCCACCGGCCTCGTCGAACATCTCGTCGAACGCGAGCGTGTAGCCGGGCACGTCGCGATAGCCGTCGAACACCCCGTCGGAACGCCTGCGCGAGCGGGAGCGGTCGGGGGGTCGGGCGACGGTCGTTCGGCTGCTCATGCCCGAAATCCTGCTACAGGATGCCGGGCTGTGCAGTGCCGGAAACCCGCTTGTCACCTGCCCGTCACCACCGGCGGTTCCGGCGCCCGGTTTGGGGTTTGCGACAGGCCGCTGGTATCGTGGTCCGTCGGTGCCGTAGTGCGCCCAGAGCTTTCCGACCAACTACCAGCAAGACGACAGGATTTTACGCGTGGCCAACATCAAGTCCCAGGTGAAGCGGATCCGCACCAACGAGCGCAACCGACTCCGCAACCAGTCGGTCAAGTCCTCGCTGCGCACGGCGATCCGTTCCTTCCGCGAGGCCGCGGCCGCCGGTGACAAGGACAAGGCCACCGAGCTCCTCGTCTCCACCAGCCGCAAGCTCGACAAGGCTGCCAGCAAGGGCGTGATCCACGCCAACCAGGCCGCCAACAAGAAGTCCGCCCTGGCCAAGGTCGCCAACGGACTCTGAGGTAGAACGCAAGCTCTGCTCCGGAAGCCGCCCCGTCCTTCGGACCGGGCGGCTTCCGTCGTCTAGTGGGTCCGGCCGGCCAGCCCCGCGACGCGGCGCACGGCGCGCTCCACCGCGTAGTCGGCGTCCGCGGCCGCGCCCTTGACGTCGGCATTGAGGTCGGCCACGACCTGCAGCGCCGCCCCGATCGATCCCGGGTCCCACGCGCGTGCCTGGGCCTGAGCCTTCTTCACCTTCCACGGGGGCATCCCGAGCTCGGATGCCATCTTGAACGGGTCCCCGCGCCCGGCCGAGCCGACCCGCGCGATCGTGTGGACAGCATCCGCGAGGGCGTCGGCGAGCAGGACGTGCGCGACGCCCCGATGCGTCGCCCACCGCAACGATTCCAGCGCCCCCGGCTCGTCGCCCGCCACGGCCTTCTCGGCCACCTCGAACCCGGTGACCTCGGCCTTGCCGGAGTAGTAGCGCTGCACGGCTGCGGCGTCGATCTTGCCGCCCGTGTCGGCGACCAGCTGGCTGCACGCCGCTGCCAGCTCCCGCAGGTCGGAGCCCACGGCGTCGATGACCGCCTGTACGACCTCCGGCGCGACCCGCACACCCGCCGCGCGAAACTCCGCACGCACGAAGTCCACCCGCTCGGCCGCCTTGGTGATCCTGGCGCACTCGTGGGTCTCGGCGCCGCACTTCTGCAGGGCGCCCACCATGGCCTTCGCGCGGCCGCCGCCACTGTGCAGGACGACCAGGGAGACCCCCTCGGGCGGTTCGGTCGCCGCATCGAGGATCAGCGCGACGGCGTCCTTGCCGGCCTCCGCGGCGGATTCGAGGACGACCACCCGGTCCTCGGCGAACAGCGACGGGCTCAGCAGCTCGGCGAGTTCGGCCGCGCCGGCGTCCCCGGCGCGCAGCCGCGAGACGGGTAGCTCGGACCCCGCACCCGTCCGCGCCCGGACGTCACCGACGATCCGCGCGACGGCGCGTTCGACGAGGAGGTCTTCGTCACCGAGCACGAGATGCAGCTGCGGGTTGCTCACGGATCGATCGTGCCACGACGGCCGGACATCACCGCCGGTGCCCCGGGCCGGCGTCCACGCCACAGTCGCGGCAGGCACCGGGCGGCGACGAGCCCGCCCCCGACGGCGACTGCTCCGCCCACGCCTCCGGGCACGGGCACCTCGGCCAGGGGCAGGTCGGCCGCGCGGTCCGCCACCTCGAGGATCCACCACAGCATGGGTGCGGTGCCGCGGGCGAGCAGCTCCGCCGCCGTCGGCGACGCCGTGGAGACCACCGCGACGGTGGTACCGAGCACGGTCAACGGCGGAAGTACCGGCGCGACGAGGATGTTGGCCGCGACCGCCACGACGCTGACGGTGCCGGACAGTGCGGCGACGATCGGGGCGGTCACGACGAACGCGGCCGCCGAGACGGCGCACACCTCCGCCGCCGAGCGGGGCCAGCCGCGGGCCCGCAGCCGGGTCACCCAGGCGGGCGCCACCAGCACCAGCCCGGCGGTGGCCGCGACCGACAGGGCGAACCCGACGTCCGTCGCGAGTTCCGGTGCGGCGACGAGCAGGGCGCCGACCGCGCCCGCGAGGGCCGGCAGGCCGTGCCGGCGCCGGCCCGTCACCAGAGCGAGCAACCCGATCGCTCCCATCGCGGCGGCGCGCAGCACACTCGGCGACGGGCGCACGACGACGACGAACGCCACCAGCGCGACCGCCGCGAGCGCCGTGCCGGTGCGGGGGCCGAGGCCGAGGCCCCGCACGGCGAGGAGCACCGCGCCGAGGACGATGCTGACGTTGGCCCCGGACACCGCGGTCAGGTGGGTCAGTCCCGCCACCCGGAAGCTCTCCCGGACGTCGTCGGACAGCCGTGAGGTGTCGCCGACGACGAGGCCCGGCAGGAGCCCGGCCGCAGCGGGCGGGAGCACCGCTCCGGACGCCGAGGCGAGCCGCTCGCGGATCCGTCCCGCCCACTGCTGCACCCGCGAGGGGGCCTGCACCGATCGGGGCGGGCCGTCGACACGGACCACGGCCACCGTCAGATCCGCGCCGTCCGGTTCGGCGAGCCGTCCGCGCAGGGTGATCCGCTGGCCCGGCAGCAGCTCCGCCCACTCGTCGACAGGGGCGAACACCACGACGGCGCCGCCGCCCGAGTACCGGTCGGGTCCCAGCTCGGCGCGGTGCAACGTTGCCGGCACCAGCACCTGGTCCCCGCCGAACGCACTGTCTCCCAGTCTTTTCGGGTCCTCCGTCGGTTCGACCACCAGGGTGGCCCAGCCGGCGCGTGCGGCCGCGGCGGCGAGTGGATGCGTCTCGGCCGCCCACACCCGCAGTGCGACCGCCGCCGAGAATCCGGCAGCGACGACGAGAGCGGCGAGCAGCGGCCGGGCCGCGGCACGAAGCCGTCGTCGCCGTGCCACGACGACCGTGGCCACCGCGCACACGGCGGCCGTCGCCGCGATCCCGAACGAGACCCGCCAGCCGGCGTGCAACCCGAGCGCGGTTGCGGCCCACGCCGCGACCGCGCCCGGCACCAGTCGCGCGTCGTCGCGGTCGGGCGCGGTCACACCACGACCAGCGTCCGCAGGCGTGCCAGCCGAGCGGGACCGATCCCGTCGACCTCGGCGAGCTGTTCGATGTCGGTGAACGGCCCGTTGTCCCGGCGCCACGCGACGATCGCGGCCGCGGTGACGGGACCGACGCCGGGCAGCGCATCGAGCGTCGCCTCGTCGGCGGTGTTGAGGTTCACCGGCCCCGCCCCGGGGGCGGCGCCGGGCTCCCCGACCCCACCCTCGCCGCCGGAGCCGGACACCCCGCTCGCCGGCGGAACCGGCGGCGACGCACCCACCACGACCTGGTCTCCGTCCGCGAGCCGCTGCGCCAGATTCAGGGTGGCCAGGTCCGCACCGTCGAGGGTGCCGCCCGCGGCGGCGAGGGCGTCGGCGACCCGCGCGCCGGGCGCGACCCGCACCAGGCCGGGCTTGCCCACCAGGCCCACCACGCTGACCACCACCTCGTCCGGCGCCGTGTCCTGCCGGGACGCAACGGGGTCGGCCGCCGGTGCCGCAACCTCCACCGCCGGCAGCGGCGGTACCGGCTCCGCGACGGGACGATCGCCCCAGACCACGACGAGCGTGGCCAGCACCGCCACGACACCGACCGCGGCGAGGGCCCCAGCCCCACCCCGGCCGGTCTGCCAGCGCGCCGCGCGCAACCGCTCGAGCGGACCCGGCGGCTCGACGGTGCCGGCCGGGTCGTACCACGGGTGCGGGTCGTCGTCCGCCTGGTGCGGGATCGTCGGCGCCGCCGATGCCCGATCGCCGGCGGACCGGGCGATCGCGTCGAGCCGGCTGCGCACGAGATCGTGCTCGTCGCTGCTGCCCATGGCGCGACGCTAACCGGATCCGGCCGCCGTCCACGTGGCCGCCGAAGCGATCCGGCGAATCTGTGGATGAATCGTGTGCCTGTGGACAACCCCTACGCGCGGGAGACGACCACCCCGACGGCGCCGGGACCGACGTGTGCGCCGAGAACCGCGTCGAGTTCGGACACCGACAGCGCGGTGCCGGCGGGCAGCCGCTCGGCGAGCTGTGCGACGAGCTGTTCGGCGCGTTCGGGGGCCTCGCGGTGGTGGACGGCCACCGCGGTCACCGGGTCCGCGGTGTCGACGACGCCGTCGACCAGCTTCGCCATCGCCTTGGTCATGGTGCGGGTCTTCTCCCGCAGCACCAGCCGGCCGTCGACGAGGTGGAGCACCGGCTTCATCGCCAGAGCGGTGCCCAGCAGGGCCGTGGCGGTGCCGATGCGGCCGCCACGGCGCAGATGGTCGAGCCGGTCGACCACCAGCAGGGTCCGGCTGCGGGCGGCGACCTCCACAGCCCGTTCGTAGACGGCCCGCACGCTCGCACCGGACCGGGCCAGCTCCGCCCCCGCCAGGGCAGCGAATCCCAAACCCATTGCGGTGGTTCGACTGTCGACCAGCTGTACCCGGTCACCGAGGGCGTCGGCGGCGTAGCGGGCGGCCGACCAGGTACCCGACAGCTCACGGGACAGGTGCACGGCGACCACGCCGTCGCCACCGCTGTCCGACAGCGCCTCGGCGTACGCCTCCGTCAGTTCGGCCGGGGAGGGACCGGAGGTGGTGACGCCGGACAGGTCGGCGGGCAGATCGTCCACGCCCTCGCGCAATTCGACACCGTCGACGATCACGTGCAGCGGCACGACACGGATGTCGTACCGCTCCACCATTTCCGGGTCGAGACAGCACGACGAGTCGGTCACCACTACTACAGACACGCCGCCTACCGTATGTCCTCCGCGGCGGCGCGCGCATCCCGGCGCACCATCCGTACCGCCTCGAGAACCGCGGCGGCCACCTCGCTGTGCCCGCCCCAGCCCCAGTGGATGCCGTCCGGGTTCGCCGCGCCGGAGTGGATGTCCGCGTGCACGGCCTCACCGAGATCGACCAGGGGAACCGACTTTTCGGACGCCCAGCGGTTGATCGCCCGGGCCGCGGCGGGACGGCCGCGGTGCACGGCGCGGTACTGCTCGCTGCGATGCACCGACGGCAGCGTGCCGATCACGGGCAGGTCCGGCCGCATGTACCCCAGCGACGCGCGGATGGTTTCGAGGTAGTCCACGCTGACCCGGGGCGGCAGGGCCACCGGCCAGCCGAGGGGCGAGAGCCGGGGCTGCAGCCATCCGTAGGTCTCCCGCACGACGCGGCGCAGGCGCGGCGGCCGCACGTAGCGCAGGGTCTCCCGCAGCGCCGTCGGCAGAGGGGACGGCAGGGTGTCCATGCCGCCCACGGCCAGCACGACGGCACCGGCCCGCGGGATCGTCGCCCACACGCGTGGGTCCTGCGTCATCGCCCACCACGCGTCGCGTGTCGTCCACCCGATCCGCGCGACGAGTTCGACGTCCCAGTCGAGTTCCCGCGCCACGATGTTCGGCCAGATCCGCGGATGGTCCGCCGGCAGTCCGCCCTTCGGACCGTAGTAGCTGAGCGAGTCACCGATCACGAGCAGCGTCGGCCGCTGCGGCCCGGCCACCGGCCGTGGGTCAGAGGACGTCATCGGCCGCCACCGTAGCCGTCGCGTTCCACACGTCGAGCCGCCACGCGGGCTGGTCCCCGTATCCGCTGAGCTGGACCCAGCCGGTGTTGCCGAGTCCGCCGAGGACCGGCCACCGGTCGACCGGGAGATCGAGCAGTGCGGCGGTCAGTGCCGCGATCAGTCCGCCGTGCGCGACGACGATGATCGGCCGCTGCACCCACTGCTCGTGTTTGTCGAGCAGTTCCTGGATCACCGGGGCGCTGCGCCGGGCCACGTCGACCCGGCTCTCCCCCTCGGGAGGCGCCCAGGTGGCGTCGGCCCGCCACGCTGCCCGCGCCCCCGGGGACACCGAGTCCACGTCGTGGTGGGTCAGGCCCTGCCACCGGCCGAGGTGGGTCTCGCGCAGCCGCGGATCGATCGCCACCGGCAGGCCGGCCTGGTCACCGAGTTCGACGGCGGTGTCGTAGGCGCGCCGCAGATCGGAGGAGACGATCGCCACGGGCCGGTGCTCGACGAGGATCCGGGCGGCGGCCACGGCCTGACGCCGCCCCAGCTCGGACAGCTCGGTATCGAGCTGCCCCTGCATCCGGCTGGTGGCGTTGTACTCGGTCTGCCCGTGACGCACCAAGATCAGGCGCCGGACCGGTACCCGATGGGTCACCGGTCGCCCGGCGTGTCGTCCGCGGTGGGCGTGGCGTCGTCGGCCGCGGGCGACCCCGCGCCGGTGTCGTCGGCCGCGGGCGACCCCGCGCCGGTGTCGTCGGCCGGCGCGGGAGCGCCGATGCCGTCGACGGTGATCACCGGGCAGTCCTTCCACAGCCGGTCGAGTGCGTAGAAGTTGCGTTCGTCGTCGTGCTGAATGTGTACCACCACGTCGACGTAGTCCAGCAGCGTCCAGCGACCCTCGCGGGTGCCCTCGCGCCGCACGGGCTTGTGGCCTGCCAGCCGCAGCTTCTCCTCGACGTTGTCGACGATGGCGTTGACCTGACGCTCGTTGGCCGCGGAGGCGATCACGAAGCAGTCGGTGATGACCAGTTGCTCGGACACGTCCAGCACCACGACATCGGTGGCCAGTTTCTCGTCGGCCGCGCGGGCCGCGATGCGTGCCATCTCGATGGCTTCTGCAGTTGCCGTCACTGCGTGGTCTTCCTCTCGGGGTGGGGGTGGGACTCGGGGTGGGGGTGGGACTCGGCGTGGGGATATGACACGGTCGCCGCCCCGTCGAGGCGCCGCGAGTTCGCGGGCCGGTACAGGTTGCGCTTGGTGATGTACTGCACCACCCCGTCCGGCACCAGGTACCAGATGGGCCTGTGGTCACGCACCCGCGTCCGGCAGTCGGTCGAGGAGATCGCCAGCGCGGGGATCTCGACGAGACCGACGGTGTCGGCGGGCAGCTTCTCGAGGTGTTCGGCGAGATGCTCGACGTGCAGGTCGTAGCCCGGACGCGACACTCCCACGAACCGGGCCAGCTCGAACAATTCGGTCCAGTTCTGCCACGACAGGATCGAGGCGATCGCGTCGGCGCCGGTGATGAAGTACAGCTGGGCGTCGGGCATCAGCGAACGCAGGTCGCGCAGCGTGTCGACAGTGTAGGTGGCCTTGTCCCGCTCGATGTCGACCCGGCTGACGGAGAACCGCGGATTCGAGGCGGTCGCGATGACCGTCATCAGATAGCGGTCCTCGGCCGTGCTGACCTCGCTCCCCGACTTCTGCCACGGCTGTCCGGTGGGCACGAACACGACCTCGTCGAGGTCGTACCGGTCGGCCACCTCGCTGGCTGCGACGAGGTGCCCGTGGTGGATGGGGTCGAAGGTGCCGCCCATGACACCGACGCGACGTCGTGTGTCACCGACGCCGTGTCGTGTGTCACCGTCGCGACGTCGCGGCGCCGGATTCGGGGCGGATGGCTCATGCACGATTGTCCAGCTTACGGGTTCACACCGGCAGCAGGCCCGCCACCACCTGCGCGAGCTGCTGCGCGGACCGGCACTCGTGCATCGTGATCACCTCGCCGTACGCCTTCGCCGCCGAATCTCCGGTTCCCCATTGGCCGCGGGGTTCCGGGTTGAGCCAGTGGGCGTGCCGGGCGACGGCCACCAGGTGCTCGAGGGCGCCGAGGTTGGGATCGCGGTAGTTGGTCCGCGCGTCGCCGAGCACGAGCAGGGAGCTGCGGCTGGTGAGGCTGTGCGCGTACCGCTCGGTGAACACGCCCAGCGCGTGACCGTAGTCGGAGTGGCCGTCGTAGGCGATCAGCTCGGCCTCGCGCAGCATCCGCGACATGGCGGCCCCGAGGTCGGCGCCGGCGGAGAAGTGGTGGGTGACCTCGTCGGTGCTGTCGATGAACGCGAACACCCGGACGCGGGAGAACTGCTCGCGCAGGGCATGCACGAGCAGCAGGGTGAAGTGGGAGAAGCCGGCGACCGACCCGGAGACGTCGCAGAGCACCACCAGCTCCGGACGGGCCGGGCGCGGCTTGCGGTTGACCAGGTCGATGGGCACCCCGCCGGTGGACATCGACTTGCGCAGCGTCCGGCGCAGATCGATCGCTCCCGCACGGGCCCGCCGCCGGCGCGCGGCGAGCCGGCTCGCCAGCAGCCGCGCCAGCGGGGTGACGCTGCGGCGCAGCGCGGTGAGCTCGGCGTCGGTGGCACGCAGGAAGTCGACCTCCTCGGCGAGCTTGGGCACCCCGTAGGTGGCGACGCGGTCGCGTCCGACCTGTTCGGCGGTGCGGCGACGCGTCTCGCGCTCGACCATGGCCCGGAAATCCGCCACTCGGCGCGCCGCCGTGCGGCGCGCCACCTCGGTGGCGTACTCGGTGTCCTGAGCCCGCTCCTCCGGGCCGGCGTTGCCGAGCAGGCCCTCGAGGATCTTCGAGACCAGCGTTTCGGGCGACACCTGGCGCAGCGCCTGGTACGCCGAGAACGACGGTCCGTTGCCCGAGGTGTACTGCCCCAGCTCCTCGACGATCTGCGCGGTCAGCAGCTCGACGAGCTCGACCGCGTCGGCGGAGTCGTCGGCGAGTATCTCGGCGATCAGATCCCGCAGCGCCTCGAAGTCGATCTCGCCGTCCGGGGTGCGCGGCAGCGCCGGATCGATCCCGCCGGCCTCGCGGCGGCCGACCGCTGCCGGGAACCACAGGTCGAACAGGGCATCGAAGGTCGGGCGGTGGGTGGGCCGGCGCAGCAGCGCGCACGCCAGCCCCTCGCGGAGGGCGTCCCGGTCGAGCAGGTCGAGCACCGACATGACCCGGCCGGCATCGACGGTCTCGGACGGTCCTACGGGAATGCCGCGGCGGCGCAGTGCCTCGACGAACCCGACCAGGTGGCCGGGCAGGCCGTGCGGCGCCGCAGGCCCCTGGTCCCGCACCGGCGGGCGTGCCCCGGCCATGTCAGTTCAACCGCAGCTCGGCCGCGGCCCGCAGCTGATCGGACTGGTGTTTGAGGATCACCCCGAGCGTGGCCCGCACGGCGGCGTCGTCGAGGGTGTCGAGGCCCAGGGCGAGCAGCGTGCGGCCCCAGTCGATCGTCTCCGCCACCGACGGCAGCTTCTTGAGCTGCATGCCGCGCAGCACCCGGACCGTGCGCACGAGCTGCTCGGCGACCGTCTCGGGCAGCTCCGGTACCCGGCTCGCCAGGATGCGGCGCTCGAGGTCGGCGTCGGGGAAGTCGAGGTGCAGGAACAGGCAGCGTCGCTTGAGTGCCTCGGACAGCTCCCGCGTCGCGTTCGAGGTGAGCACCGTGAAGGGCTTGCGGGTGGCGCTGATGGTGCCGAGCTCGGGCACGGTCACCGCGAAATCGCTGAGCACCTCGAGCAGCAGACCCTCGATCTCCACGTCCGCCTTGTCGACCTCGTCGACCAGGAGCACCGTCGGATCCTCCCGGCGGATGGCGGTCAGCAGCGGGCGCGGCAGGAGGAACTCCTCGGAGAACACGTCCTGCTTCGTCGCGTCCCAGGAATGGTCGGTGCCGGCCTGGATCCGCAGGATCTGCTTGGCGTGGTTCCACTCGTACAGCGCCCGCGACTCGTCGACACCCTCGTAGCACTGCAGCCGCACCAGCTCGGCGCCGGAGGTCTGCGCCACCGCCCGGGCGAGCTCGGTCTTGCCCACCCCGGCGGGGCCCTCGATGAGCAGCGGCTTGCCGAGGCGGTCGGCGAGGAACACCGCGGTGGCCGTGGCCTTGTCGGCGAGGTATCCGGTCTCGGCGAGGCGGTCGATCACCTCGTCGACGTCGGCGAAGATCGGCGGGGTGGTCGGCAGCGCACGGTCCACGCTGTGTCCTTTCGTCGGGGCCGGCCCTGTCGGGTCCGGGTCTCGTCCGGTCCGGTCTCGTCGAGCGCTGTCGCGAACCCTCAGGCCGGCCGGGTGTGGCCGTCGCCCCACACCACCCACTTGGTGGAGGTGAGTTCCGGCAGTCCCATCGGGCCGCGGGCATGCAGCTTCTGGGTGGAGATGCCGATCTCGGCACCGAACCCGAACTGCTCGCCGTCGGTGAACGCCGTCGAGGCGTTGACCATAACGGCTGCGGCGTCGACCCGCGCGGAGAACTCCCGGGCGGCCGCGAGGTCGGCGGTGACGATGGCCTCGGTGTGGCCGGTGCCGTACCGGTCGATGTGCGCGACGGCCGCGTCGAGGTCGTCGACGACGGCGAGCGCGATGTCGAGGCTCAGGTACTCCTCCGCCCAGTCGGCCTCGGTGGCCGGCTCGAGGCCGGGCAGGTCACCGTGCACGGTGACGCTGTGGTTCTGCAGCACCTGCAGCAGCCGGGGTACGGCGGTGTCGGCGACGGCCTTGTCCACCAGAATCGTCTCGGCGGTGTTGCACACGCTGGGCCGGCGGGTCTTGGCGTTGACGACGATCTTCTCGGCCATGTCCAGATCGGCCGACGCGTGCACGTACACGTGGCAGTTGCCCACGCCCGTCTCGATGGTGGGCACGGTGGCGTCGCGGACGACGGCGGAGATCAGGCCGGCACCGCCGCGCGGGATGACGACGTCGACGAGTCCGCGTGCCTGGATGAGGTGCGTGACCGAGGACCGGTCCGCGCTGGGCAGCAGTTGTACGGCGTCCTCCGGCAGCTCCTGCATCGCGAGGGCGCCGCGCAGGGCCTCGACGAGGGCGGCGTTGGAGTGGGCTGCCGACGACGACCCGCGCAGCAGGGCCGCGTTGCCGGACTTGAGGGCCAGGCCGAAGGCGTCGACGGTGACGTTGGGCCGGGCCTCGTACACCATCCCGACGACGCCGAGCGGCACCCGCATCTGCCGGATCTCGAGGCCGTTGGGCAGGGTCGAGCCACGGACCACCTCGCCGATCGGGTCGGGCAGCCCCGCGACCTGCCGCAGCCCCGCCGCGATGCCCTCGACGCGGGCCTGCGTCAGCCGGAGCCGGTCGAGCAGGGACTCCTCGGTGCCCGCCGCGCGGGCGGTCTCGATGTCCTCGGCGTTCGCGGCGAGCACCGCGTCGGACGCGGCGAGCACCGCGTCCGCGGCGGCGTCCAGGGCGGCGTCCTTCTGCGCGGTGGTGAGCAGGGCGAGCCGGCGGGAGGCGACGCGGGCGCGACGGGCCGCGGCGTGCACGGCCTCGCGGGTGTCCCCGGCGCCGGTCGCCCGGACGTCCCCGGAAACGGTTGCAGATGAGTCAGGGGTCACGGCAGTCATGGCCCCCAGACTAGTCCGCGCCAGGGCGGATCAGCGCAGCCCGGTCCCCCGCGCCAGGGCGGTGTCCACCAGCGTGGACAGCAGCGTGCGGTACTCGAGACCGCTGGCCTCCCACATACGCGGGTACATCGAGATCGACGTGAACCCGGGCATGGTGTTGATCTCGTTGATCACGGGCCCGTCCTCCGTGACGAAGAAGTCGACGCGGGACAGGCCCTGGCAGTCGAGGGCGCGGAAGGCGCGGACCGCGAGCTCCCGGATCCGGTCGGAGACGTCGTCGTCGAGCTTGGCGGGCACGTCGAACTCGCACACGTCGTCGAGGTACTTGGTGTCGAAGTCGTAGAACGCCTCGTGATCGCCGGACGGGTCGGGCATCCGGATCTCGGCGACGACACTGGCGCGCACGTCGCCGTCGGGGAACTCGAGCACGCCGCACTCGACCTCGCGACCGACGATCGCGGATTCGACGATCACCTTCGGGTCGTGCCGGCGGGCCTTCTCGATCGCCGCGTCGAGCGCCGCCCAGTCGGCGACACGGCTGATCCCGATGGAGGAGCCGCCGCGGGCGGGCTTGACGAAGACCGGGAGGCCGAGACGCTGTTTCTGCTCCTCGGTGAGGGTCGCGGCGCCGGGGCGCAGCACGATCTGGAATCCGACGGGCAGACCCTCGGCCGCGAGCAGCTTCTTGGTGAACTCCTTGTCCATCCCGGCGGCGCTGGCGAGCACGCCGGGTCCCACATACGGAACGCCGGCGAGCTCGAGCAGCCCCTGGATCGTGCCGTCCTCGCCGTAGGCGCCGTGCAGCACCGGGAACACGACGTCGACGGAGGCGAGCACCTTGCCGAACTCGCCCTCGTCGAGGGCGACGATGTCACCGGCCCGAGTGGGGTCGGCGGTGAGCACCAGGGCCGTTCCCTCCGCGTCGACGGTCGGCAACTCGCGGCCCGCCTTGGCGAGCCGTTCGGGATCCGTGTCGGCGAGCACCCAGGCGCCGTCGGTGGTGATGCCGATCGGGACGGCCTCGTAACGCTGCGGGTCGAGGTGGCGCAGGATGCTGCCCGCCGAAACGCAGGAGACGGAATGTTCGTTGCTGCGGCCGCCGAAGACGACGGCCACCCGGATACGGGGTGTGCTCACGGCACAAACCGTACCGGTGCCGCCGCCCCGGTAGATACCCGAGTCCTGCTCAGCACCGGGAGAGCGCGCGGTCGAGATCGTCGAGCAGGTCGGCGGTGTCCTCGATCCCGCAGGACAATCGCACGAAGCCGGCCGGTACGGGATCGCCCCAGCGGGCGCGCCGGTCGGCGGTGGTGTGGATGCCCCCGAAACTGGTCGCGGCGGTGACGAGCTCGCTCGCCGCGACGAACCGGTGGAACTGCTGTTCGCCGTCGAGCCGGAACGTCACCAGCGGCCCGAACCGGCGCATCTGTGCCGCGGCGACGGGGTGGGCGGGATCGTCGCCCAGACCGGGGTAGCGGACGCCGCGCACGGCGGGATGCTCGCGCAGCATCGACGCCGCGGCGAGCGCGTTGGCGCACTGCCGGTCGAAGCGCAGCCCGGCGGTGCCCAGGCTGCGGTGCGCCAGCCACGTCTCGAACGGGCCGAGGACGGTCCCGGAGAGCAGGCGCTCCCGGTCGAGGGCCGGCACGAGTGCATCGTCGGCGACAGCGAGGTACCCCATCAGCAGATCGCTGTGCCCGCTGAGCGATTTCGTGCCGCTGGCGACGACGATGTCCGCGCCCAGCGCGAGCGGCTGCTGCCCCAGCGGGGTGGCGGTGGTGTTGTCCACCAGCAGCAGGGCGCCGGCCGTCCGGCACAGCGCCGCGGTGGCGCGCAGATCGACGACGTCCAGTCCCGGGTTCGACGGGGTCTCGGCCAGCACGAGCGCGCCCTCGCCGGCGCCGGCGAGGACAGCGCGGAGACTGCCGTCGCCGAACTGGGCGGCGGTGAGTTCGTGGACCGTGATCCCGAGGGGCTCGAGGCGTTCCCGCGCGTATTCGCGCACCTGGTAGTACCCGTCGGCGGGGACGACGACGGTGCCGCCGCCACGGGTCAGCGCCCGCAGCGCGACGGTGACCGCGGACATCCCGGACCCGACGACCCGGGCCGCGGCCGCGCCCTCGAGCGCGGCCAGCGCGGATTCGAGGGCACGCCAACCGGGATTCGAGGCGCGGGCGTAGGTGTCGGTCTCCGTGCCCTCCGCGCCGAGCTGGTAGGGGGCGGCGAGGACCGGACCGGGCTGCAGCGGAGCCCCTGGAATATGTTCGGCAGCAACCGCTTTCACGCAGCGTGTGGAGTCACCCGGCACGGTCTCACTCCGGCTTGATCCGGCGGCCGAGCAGCAGCCCGATCGCCTCGGGCACCGACATGCCCTCGTAGCAGACGCGGTGCACGGCGTCGGTGAGCGGCATCTCCACGTCGTAACTGGCCGCCAGCGCCCGGACGGAGGTGCACGACTTGACCCCCTCGGCCACCTGGCCGTGCGTGGCCTCCTGGGCGCTTTCGAGCGTCCCTCCCCTGCCCAGTCGCTCCCCGAACGAACGGTTACGCGACAGCGGCGAGGTGCACGTGGCCACGAGGTCGCCGACACCCGCCAGCCCGGCCAGGGTGGTCGGCTTGGCACCGAGGGCAGTTCCCAGCCGGGTGATCTCGGCCAGCCCACGGGTGATGATGGAGGCGATCGTGTTGTCGCCGAGGCCGACACCGGCGGCCATGCCGCACGCGAGCGCGATGACGTTCTTGCACGCGCCGCCGATCTCGCAGCCGATCACGTCGGTGTTCGTGTAGGGCCTGAAATACCCTGTTGCACATGCTCTTTGAATCTCGAGCGCCCGAGTGGAGTCGGAACACGCGATCACCGTGGCGGCGGGCTGCCGATCGGCGATCTCGCGGGCGAGATTCGGCCCGGACAACACCGCGATGCGGTCGTGTTCGGCACCGGTCACCTGGGCGATCACCTGACTCATCCGCATGAGGGTGCCGCCCTCGATGCCTTTCGCCAGGCTCAGCAGGGTCGCGTCGGAACCGATGTCGTCGCGCCACGCCCCGAGATTCGCGCGCAGCGTCTGCGACGGCACCGCGAGGACGAGGAAGTCCACTCCGTCGAGTGCGACGCGGTGATCCGCGGTGGCGCGCAACGTCGAGGGCAACTCGACGCCCGGCAGATAGTCCGGGTTCTCGTGCCGGGCGGCGATCGCCTCGGCCACCTCCGCGCGCCGCGCCCAGATCGTCACGTCCGTTCCGGCCTCCGCCAGTACCTTCGCGAAGGCCGTCCCCCACGACCCCGCACCCAACACCGCAGCCTTGCTCACGCAGTCCCCTTACTCGTGTCCGATCCCGTCCGCAGACCACCGCCGCGACCGCTCCAGTATCGCCCACCGCCGCGCCCGCGACCGTCCTCGTCGCCGACTGGCAGAATCGACGACCATGACCGCCGCGCACGCGCTGATTCCCGTCAAGGCCCTCGGCCTGGCGAAGTCGCGGCTGGCGCACGTCCTCGACCCCGGCACCCGAGCGGCCCTGGTGCTCGCGATGCTCGACGACACCCTCCACGCGGCGCTGGCGGTCGAGGGGCTCGCCGTCACCGTGATCACCACCGACGCCGATGTCGCCGCGCTGGCTCTCCGCGCGGGGGCGCACACGCTCGCCGATCCCCCCGCCGTCGACACGGCCGGCACCGCCGTCGATCCGCTGAATGCGGCGCTCGCCGCTGCGGCCCGGCGGGTGCGGTCCCGCGAGCCCGGCGTGGATCTGGTCGCGCTGCACGCGGACCTGCCGGCCCTGCGGCCCGCCGAACTGTCCGCGGCCCTGACCGCGGCGCGCGAGGTCGGCCGGGCGGTCGTCGTGGACCACACCGGCACCGGCACCTCGGCGCTGCTGCACTGCAGGACCGAACCGCTGCACCCGCTGTTCGGTCCGGACTCGGCGCACCGTCACGTGCGGGCGGGAGCCCACCCCCTGGCCGGGGACTGGCCGGGACTGCGGCTCGACGTGGACACCGTCGCCGATCTCGAGGCCGCCACGGCGCAGGGCGTGGGGCCCGCGACGGCCTCGGCTCTGGAGCGGATCGGATGGCCGATGCCCGTTCGTCATCCCGACTTCGGGTGACGTACGTCGACGGATTGTCCGCCGTTCCGAAACTGAGGGATGATCGACGTGTGAAACACGGCGATTCCACGGACCAGCGCATCGACACCGAACCTCCCGGGTTCGCCGGGGCATCCGGCGACGGCGGAGCCGGACTCGACGGCACCACCGCCACCCGTTCGGCCTCGGCGCCGAGTGCCCCGCCCGCAGCCACGATGCTGCAGGCGGTCGCCGACGGCTTGCCGCTGGACCGCTACCTCAACCGGGAACTGAGCTGGCTCGACTTCAACGCGCGAGTGCTCGCGCTGGCCGAGGACACGTCTCTGCCGCTCCTCGAACGCGCCAAGTTCCTTGCGATCTTCGCCTCGAACCTCGACGAGTTCTACATGGTGCGTGTCGCCGGCCTCAAGCGCCGTGCCGAAACCGGCCTGTCGGTCCGCTCCGCCGACGGGCTGTCGCCACGAGCGCAACTCGCGCTCATCGCGCGCAGCACCCAGGAGATCGCGCGCCGGCACGCTCTCGTCTTCCTCGATTCGGTCCTGCCCGCCCTGACCGCCGAAGGCATTTCCATCATCGACTGGGAGGATCTGACCGACGACGAAAAACAGCGCCTGACCGCGTACTTCGTCGAGCAGGTGTTCCCGGTACTGACGCCCCTCGCGGTCGATCCGGCACACCCGTTCCCGTACATCAGCGGGCTGAGCCTCAACCTCGCTGTCACCGTGAAGGATCTGGAGTCCGCCGGGGAGCACTTCGCGCGGGTGAAGGTGCCGGACAACGTCGATCGCTTCGTCCGGGTCCGCCGGGAAGGCTCCCCGGACGAGATCGACGCGTTCCTGCCTCTCGAGGAACTCATCGCGGCACATCTCGACGTGCTGTTCCCCGGCATGGAAATCGTCGAGCACCACGCCTTCCGGGTCACGCGCAACGCCGACTTCGAGGTCGAGGAGGACCGCGACGAGGATCTCCTCCAGGCGCTCGAGCGGGAACTCGCCCGTCGCCGCTTCGGTTCTCCCGTGCGTCTCGAGGTCGCCGACGACATGACCGAGCACATGCTCGAACTGCTGCTGCGCGAGCTCGACGTCGATCCCGCCGACGTGGTGCAGCTGCCGGGACTGCTGGACCTGTCGAGCCTGTGGCAGGTGCACGGCGTGGACCGCCCCGACCTGAAGGACCGGCCGTTCGTGCCGGCCACGCACCCCGCGTTCGGCGAACGCGAGACCCCCAAGAGCGTGTTCTCGACGCTGCGCGAGGGCGACGTGCTGGTGCACCACCCCTACGACTCCTTCTCCACCAGCGTGCAACGGTTCATCGAGCAGGCCGCAGCCGACAGCCAGGTGCTCGCGATCAAGCAGACCCTCTACCGCACCTCCGGCGACTCCCCCATCGTCAACGCACTGATCGCCGCGGCGGAGGCCGGCAAGCAGGTGGTGGCGCTGGTGGAGATCAAGGCCCGCTTCGACGAGCAGGCGAACATCAAGTGGGCCCGCAAGCTCGAACAGGCCGGCGTGCACGTGGTGTACGGCCTGGTGGGACTGAAGACCCACTGCAAGACGTGCCTCGTGGTCCGCCGGGAGGGCTCGCTCATCCGCCGCTACTGCCACATCGGTACCGGCAACTACAACCCGAAGACCGCCCGGCTCTACGAGGACGTCGGCCTGCTCACCGCCGCCCCGGAGATCGGCGCGGACCTGACCGATCTGTTCAACACGCTCACCGGTTACTCGCGGATGGCGAAGTACCGCAACCTGCTCGTGGCCCCGCACGGCGTGCGGGCGGGCATCATCGAACGGATCGACGCCGAGATCGAGCACCACGCGGCCGGTCGCGACGCCCGGATCCGCCTGAAGGCCAATGCGCTGGTCGACGAGCAGGTCATCGACGCGCTGTACCGCGCCTCCTGCGCGGGGGTGCCGGTGGAGATCGTCGTGCGCGGCATCTGCGCGCTCAAGCCCGGAGTACCCGGACTGAGCGAGAACATCACGGTGCGGTCCATCCTCGGGCGGTTCCTGGAGCACTCGCGCGTCCTGCATTTCCGGGCAGCCGACGAGATCTGGATCGGCAGCGCCGACATGATGCATCGCAACCTCGATCGCCGGGTGGAGGTGATGGCACAGGTGAAGGATCCCCGACTGGCGGCGCAACTCGACTCGATCTTCGAGTCGGCGCTCGACCCGGCCACCCGGTGCTGGACGTTGCGGGCCGACGGAACCTGGCTCGCGTCGCCGGCTCCCGGAACCGCGGCCCGTGACCATCAAGAAGAGCTCATGCGTAGCCGTAGCTCCTGATCGGAAGGATGTCGGTGTCCCCCGTTTCCGACAACGCAATGCGAGCCAACATCTTCGCCGCCGGGGCTGTCCTCTGGCGACGGAATCCGACCGACCGGAACCGTTTCGACGTGGCGGTCGTGCACCGGCCGCGTTACGACGACTGGTCCTTCCCCAAGGGCAAGCTCGATCCCGGCGAGACCCCGATCGTCGCCGCCCTGCGCGAGATCGAGGAGGAGACCGGGATTTCGGCGCGTCTCGGCCGGTATCTCGGCAAGGTCACCTACCCGGTGCCGGGTCACCGCAAGCTCAAGCGGGTGGACTACTGGGCCGCCGAGAAGTGCAGCGGGGAGTTCACCCCCAACGACGAGGTCGACGAGCTGCGCTGGCTCGCACCCGACGACGCCTTCGCGGCCCTGTCGTACCCGATGGACCACACGGTGCTGCGCCGCTTCCAGGCCCTGCCGCCGGACACGGCGACGGTGCTGATCGTGCGGCATGCCAAGGCCGGCAGCCGCAGGAATCACCGGGGCGACGATCGGGACCGGCCGCTCGACGCGGCGGGCCGTGCCCAGGCCCAGGCCCTCGTTCCGCAACTGCTCGCGTTCGGCGCCGACAGCGTGGTCGCCGCGGACCGGGCACGCTGCGTGCAGACGGTGCAACCGCTCGCGGACCGGCTCGGGATCGACGTTGCCGTCGAACCCTCCCTCACGGAGGAGGAGTACAGCGCCGACCCGCAACTCGGGCGCAAGCGGGTGCTCGACCTCGCCCAGCGCGGCGGGGTGCCGGTGATCTGCAGCCAGGGCAAGGTGATCCCGGACCTTGTGCAATGGTGGGCCGAGCACGACGGGATCACCGCGCCGAACACGCGTAACCGCAAGGGCAGCACGTGGGTGCTGTCGCTCGCCGGCGACCGGCTCGTCGCGGTGGACCACATCGACAGCCCGCTGCCCGCCGGGCCCGCCTGAACGCGCTTCGGCGGCCATCGAGGTTCCCCCCGATGGCCGCCGAACGGACGGTATCCGGTTGGCAGCCCTAGTTCTCGGCAGCCCTACTCCCAGCAGCCCTACTTCTTGGCTGCAGCCTTCCGGGCCGGCGCCTTCTTGGCCGCGGTGGTCTTCTTGGCCGGAGCCTTGGCCGCGGTGGTCTTCTTCGCCGCGGTGGTCTTCTTGGCCGCGGTGGTCTTGGCCGGAGCCTTGGCCGCGGTGGTCTTCTTCGCCGCGGTGGTCTTCTTGGCCGCGGTGGTCTTGGCCGGAGCCTTGGCCGCCGTGGTCTTCTTCGCCGCCGTGGTCTTCTTGGCCGCGGTGGTCTTGGCCGGAGCCTTGGCCGCCGTGGTCTTCTTCGCCGCGGTGGTCTTGGCCGGAGCCTTGGCCGCCGTGGTCGCCTTCTTCGCCGGAGCTGCCTTGGCGGCAGTCTTCTTCGCCGCCGCGGTCTTCTTGGCCGCGGTCTTCTTCGCGGCCGCGGTCTTCTTCGCCGCGGCAGCCGCGCCCCGCTTGACGGCCGGACCGGTCGCGGGGAGCTTCTGGCTGCCGGCGATGACCGCCTTGAACTGCGCGCCGGGGCGGAACGCCGGCACCGACGTCGGCTTGACCTTCACGGTCTCACCCGTGCGCGGGTTGCGCGCGACCCGCGCCGCGCGGCGGCGCTGCTCGAAGACGCCGAAGCCGGTGATCGTGACGCTCTTACCCGAGTGCACTGCGCGCACGATCGCGTCGACCATGTGCTCCACGGCCGCCGTTGCAGTGCGCCTGTCCGAACCGAGTTTTTCGGTCAGAACATCGATCAGCTCTGCCTTGTTCATTGCATTCCTCCGCACATAACGGTCCACCGTCAGACCGACTCGAGTCCACGGTAGACCCGCAAACGGGCAAGAGTCTATGTGCCACGCCAATTCTCATGCAAATTACAGGCGGGCCGGATCCGAACGTGTCGTCGGATCCGGCCCGCCCAGGCCCGATTCGGGGCCGGATCAGGGCGCCGGGAGGGTCCGCGGTTTCCAAGACGGCCTTGCGTTTTCGAACTCGGAAATCGCCTCTACCTGCCGTAACGTGAGCCCGATGTCGTCGAGACCCTCCAGCAGACGCCACCGGGTGTAGTCGTCAATGCTGAACGGCACCACGGTGGTTCCGGCGGTCACGGTGCGATGCTCGAGGTCGACCTCCAGCTCCAGTCCCGGCTGTTGTTCGATGAGTTTCCAGAGCAATTCGACGTCCGGCTGCTCGACCTGAGCGGCCAGCAGTCCGGCCTTTCCGGAGTTGCCCCGGAAGATGTCGGCGAAGCGGGACGAGATCACGACGCGGAAGCCGTAATCGGACAGCGCCCACACGGCGTGCTCGCGGGAGGACCCGGTGCCGAAATCCGGCCCGGCCACGAGGACACTGCCCCGGTCGAACGGCGGAGTGTTCAGTACGAAGGCCGGATCCGTGCGCCAGGCGGCAAACAGCCCGTCCTCGAATCCGCTTCGAGTGACCCGCTTCAGATACACCGCGGGGATGATCTGGTCGGTGTCGACGTTCGACCGGCGCAGCGGAACGCCGATGCCCTTGTGAGTGGTGAAGGCTTCCATCGAAATTCTCCTTCGGTTCCGTGACCTAGTCCAGATCCGCCGGAGCGGAGAGAGTGCCGCGCACCGCGGTCGCCGCGGCGACCTCAGGCGAGACGAGGTGGGTGCGCCCGCCCTTGCCCTGGCGGCCTTCGAAGTTCCGGTTCGAGGTCGATGCACAGCGCTCGCCCGGCGCCAGCTGATCCGGATTCATGCCCAGGCACATCGAGCAGCCGGCCTGGCGCCATTCCGCGCCCGCGGCCGTGAAGACCTCACCGAGACCTTCGGCTTCGGCTTGGGCACGAACGCGCATCGATCCGGGTACGACGAGCATACGAACGCCGTCGGCGACCTTGCGGCCCTGGAGAACTTCCGCAACGGCGCGCAGATCCTCGATCCGGCCGTTGGTGCACGAGCCGACGAAGACGGTGTCGACCGGCACCTCACGCAGCGGGGTTCCGGGCTCGAGTCCCATGTACCGCAGCGCCTTCTCGGCCGCGAGGCGCTCACCCTCGTCCGCCATCGCCTCCGGGTCGGGCACCGACGCGCCGAGGGGCGCGCCCTGGCCGGGGTTGGTGCCCCACGTGACGAAGGGCGTCAGGGACGAGCCGTCGATGTGGACCTCGGCGTCGAAAACCGCGTCCTCGTCGGTCTTCAACTGCTCCCACGCGGCCACCGCGGCGTCCCAGTCCGCGCCCTGGGGGGCGTGCGGGCGGCCCTTCAGGAACTCGTAGGTGATCTCGTCGGGCGCGATCATCCCGGCCCGGGCGCCCGCCTCGATGGACATGTTGCAGATGGTCATCCGTGCTTCCATCGACAGCTTCCGGATCGCCTCGCCGCGGTACTCGAGCACGTAGCCCTGGCCGCCGCCGGTGCCGATCCGGGCGATGACGGCGAGGATCAGATCCTTGCTCGTGACGCCGGGCGGCAGTGCGCCGTCGACGGTGATCGCCATGGTCTTGAACGGGCGCAGCGACAGTGTCTGGGTTGCCAGCACGTGCTCGACCTCGCTCGTGCCGATGCCCATCGCCAGGGCACCGAAGGCGCCGTGGGTGGAGGTGTGGCTGTCGCCGCACACCACCGTCATGCCCGGCTGCGTCAGGCCGAGCTGCGGTCCGACGACGTGGACGATGCCCTGTTCGACGTCACCCATCGGATGCAGCCGGATGCCGAACTCCTCGCAGTTGCGGCGCAGCGTCTCGACCTGGGTGCGCGAGACGGGGTCGGCGATGGGCTTGTCGATGTCGACCGTGGGCACGTTGTGGTCCTCGGTCGCGATGGTGAGGTCCGGCCGCCGCACGGGCCGATCCGCCAACCGCAGACCGTCGAACGCCTGCGGGCTCGTGACCTCGTGCACGAGATGCAGATCGATGTAGATCAGGTCCGGCTGTCGCGCCGCGCCCTCTCCCGTACCGCGCACGACCACGTGCTGGTCCCACACCTTCTCCGCCAGAGTCTTTCCAGCCATCTTCTCCACCTGTCGTACGTGACGAACGCGGATCCCGTTCTCGGGGCTGTCCCGGGCCGCGAATGCTGTCGTCCCCGCCCGGTTCCGCGTGGGTTATGCTTCCCATTATGCGAGACGGAGGTATCGACCTATGAGACAGCATAGCGGGATCGGAGTGCTGGACAAAGCGATGGCCGTCCTCCATGCAGTGGCGGAGCAGCCCTGCACTCTCACCGAACTGTGCGCCCGCACCGGACTTCCCCGCGCCACCGCCCACCGGCTCGCGGTCGGGCTCGAGGTGCACCGGCTGCTCGCCCGCGACGGTGACGGCCAGTGGCGGCCGGGTCCCGGTCTGGCCGAACTGTCGGCAGGCGCGGGCGACGCACTCGTCGACGCCGCCTCGCTCGTGCTGCCGCGCCTGCGCGAGATCACCGGCGAGAGCGTGCAGTTGTATCGACGGGAGGGCACCCACCGGGTGTGCGTCGCGGCCCTCGAACCCCCGACGGGCCTGCGCGACACCGTCCTCGTGGGGGCCCGGCTGCCGATGACCGCCGGGTCCGGAGCCAGGGTCCTGCTCGCCTGGGCCGACGCCGCGACGCAGCGGGCGATCCTGCCGGAGGCCGCATTCGGCGAGCGGGTCCTCGCCGAAGTCCGGCGCCGGGGCTGGGCGCAGAGCGTCGCCGAACGCGAACCCGGGGTCGCCTCGGTGGCCGCCCCCGTGCGCGATGCATCCGGGGCCGTCGTGGCCGCGATCTCCGTCTCGGGACCCGTCGACCGCATGGGCCGCCGGCCCGGGGCGCGCTGGGCCGCGGACCTGCTGGCGGCCGCCGACGCGCTGCAGAAGCGACTGCAGTAGCCCGTCCACCCGCCGGCTCCTGTGCGACAGTGCACGGATGGGAACCAACCAGCGCACACAGATCACGATGACCGACGCCGAGATCGGCGACTTTCTCGAACGCAGCCGCGTCGCGACGATGGCGACGATCGGCCCCGGCGGCCTCCCGCACCTCGTCGCGATGTGGTACGCGGTGCTGGACGGCGAGATCTGGTTCGAGACGAAGCTGAAATCGCAGAAGGCGGTCAATCTGCGGCGCGACAACCGGATCAGCGCCCTGGTCGAGGACGGCCACACCTACGACACCCTGCGCGGCGTCTCGCTCGAGGGGCATGCCGAGGTGGTCGAGGATCGAGAGGTGCTGTTCGAGGTGTGCCGCAGCGTGTGGGAACGCTACACCGGCCCCTACACCGCGGAGTTGCGGCCCGCGGTCGAGCAGATGATGCACAAGCGCGTCGCGGTGCGGGTCGTCGCGGACCGGACCCGGTCCTGGGACCACCGCAAGCTCGGGATGCCGGCGATGCCGATCGGCGGCAGCACGGCACCGTACCTGTTCGAGGCCCTGGAAAACCGGGCGACAGACGCCGGGTTGCCGAGTTAGATTCCGGGATGTCCCGGACCGAGCTCCGGGCGAGGGAAGGGAGACAGCGATGAACGACCCGAGCGGGGACCGGATCGCGGAGCAGTTCCGCGCAGCCCTCGAGCGCAAGAATCAGCACGCCCGTCGCGGCTCGGACCATCTCGACGGGAGGGCCAAGGCGCAGGCGCCGCACGGCAGCGCCGACCACCGCCGCAATTTCCGGCGCAAGAGCGGATGACGAGCACAAACAGCGAAGGTCCCTCCGATCCGTGGATCGGAGGGACCTTCGCGTGGTAGCCCCGACGGGATTTGAACCCGCGCTACCGCCTTGAGAGGGCGGCGTCCTAGGCCGCTAGACGACGGGGCCAGGAACTTTCACTGCTCAGAGAAGAACGCCCTTCGAACTCGCGATCGAAGGGCCGTCCGTGGTAGCCCCGACGGGATTTGAACCCGCGCTACCGCCTTGAGAGGGCGGCGTCCTAGGCCGCTAGACGACGGGGCCAGGAACTTTCTTCTCTGTTGCTCCTCCCACCCTGCGGCGGGAAGCTCAGCCAGCTTAACCGGCCGAGGCTCGGTGACAAAATCACCGGGCAGACGCTGGGGTACCAGGACTCGAACCTAGAATGGCTGAACCAGAATCAGCTGTGTTGCCAATTACACCATACCCCAATGGCTTGTTCCGAAGACCTGCCTCGCGGCGCTGCGGCCTCCGTTCCGAACCGAGAAGAAGGTTAGCACCATGGGTGCCCCCAATAACAAATCGCCAGGTCAGAGCGGGTAAATCCACAACCTGCGCGACGCCGGGCCGACCGCGGGGGCGCCGCGGCCGGCCCGGCACCGCTCAGGCGATGCGGGCCCGGGCGGCACGCAGGCGCGTGAGCGAGACGTCCCGGCCGAGCAGTTCCATCGACTCGTACAGGGGCGGGCTGATGTGCGAGCCCGTGAGCGCCACGCGCACCGGCGCGAAGGCCTTGCGGGGCTTGAGGCCGAGCTCGTCGATCAGCGCGGCCTTGAGGGCCTCTTCGAGGGCCGCCGCGCTCCACTCGGCCACACCGTCGGCCGCGGCGATCGTCGCGTCCAGCACGGGCGCGGCGTCGGGGCCGAGGTTCTTGGCCGCGGCCGCCTCGTCGAGCGTGAAGTCGGCCTCGGCCAGGTAGAGGAACTTCAGCAGGTCCCACGCGTCCGAGAGCACCACGATGCGGGTCTGGACCAGCTCGGCCGCCACCGCGAACCGGGCGTCGTCGACGTCACCGGTGATGTGCCCGTGCTCCACGAGGAACGCCTTCAGCCGGGCCGCGAAGTCGGCCGGTTCGAGCATGCGGATGTGCTCGGCGTTGATGGCGTCGGCCTTCTTCTGGTCGAACCGGGCCGGATTCGAGTTGACCTTGGCGATGTCGAAGGCGGCGACCATCTCGTCGAGCGAGAAGACGTCACGGTCGTCGGCCAGGCCCCAGCCGAGGAGCGCGAGGTAGTTGAGCAGTCCCTCGGCGATGAAGCCACGGTCGCGGTGGATGAACAGGTTGGACTCGGGGTCGCGCTTGGAGAGCTTCTTGTTGCCCTGCCCCATCACGAACGGCAGGTGGCCGAACTCGGGCGTGAAATCGGTCACGCCGATGCGCTGCAGCGCCTCGTAGAGCGCGAGCTGGCGCGGGGTCGACGAGAGCAGATCCTCGCCGCGCAGCACGTGGGTGATCCGCATCAGGGCATCGTCGACGGGATTGACGAGCGTGTACAGCGGGATGCCGTTGCCGCGGGTGAGGGCGAAGTCGGGCACGGTGCCGGCCTTGAACGTGGTCTCGCCGCGCACCAGGTCGTTCCACGTCAGGTCGTGATCGGGCATGCGCAGCCGCACCACGGGCTTGCGCCCCTCGTCGCGGTACGCCTGCCGCTGCTCCGCGGTCAGATCGCGGTCGTGGTTGTCGTAGCCGAGCTTCGGGTCGCGGCCGGCCGCGCGGTGGCGCGCCTCGACCTCCTCGGGCGTGGAGAACGACTCGTACGCCTCGCCCGCCTCGAGCAGCCTGGCGACGACGTCGAGATGCAGGTCGCGGCGCTGCGACTGCCGGTACGGCTCGTACGGGCCGCCCACCTCGGGACCCTCGTCCCAGTCGAGGCCGAGCCACCGGAGCGCGTCGAGGATCGCCTGGTACGACTCCTCGGTGTCGCGGGCGGCGTCGGTGTCCTCGATGCGGAACACGAAGGTGCCGCCGTGGTGACGGGCGAAAGCCCAGTTGAACAGGGCGGTGCGCACGAGGCCCACGTGCGGGGTTCCGGTCGGGGACGGACAGAAACGAACGCGTACTTCGCTGTTGGTCATGGCTCACTCGGGTCGAGGGATCGAAAAGTCCCCTCCAGGCTAGTCCCGGGCGTGCCGGCCGCGAAGCCGCGGTCCGCCTGCTACCTGCGCTTGGCGGTCACCGGATTCATCAGCGTGCCGATGCCCTCGACGGTGATCGAGACGGTGTTGCCGTCGACGATCGGCCCGACCCCCTCCGGGGTCCCGGTGAGGATCACGTCGCCCGGCAGCAGCGTCATCACCGCCGAGATCCACTCGATCAGCTTCGGAATGTCGTGCACCATCAACGACGTTCGGCTGCGCTGGCGCGTCTGCCCGTCGACCTCCGCGGAGATCTCGAGATCCGAGGGATCGATGTTCGTCTCGATCCACGGGCCGAGGGGACAGAACGTGTCGTGCCCCTTGGCCCGCGTCCACTGCCCGTCCTGCTGCTGATGGTCGCGCGCGGAGACGTCGTTGGCGACGGTGTAGCCGAGGACGACGTCGAGGGCCTTCGCGGCCGGAACGTCCTTGCAGGGACGGCCGATGACGACGGCGAGCTCCGCCTCGTGGTGGACGAGGCCGCTGCTCGGCGGGAGCACGATCGGCGCCCCCGGGCCGACGATGGAGGTGTTCGGCTTGAGGAAGATCACCGGCTCGTCGGGAACCTCGTTCCCGGATTCGGCCGCATGGGCGGCGTAGTTGCGGCCGACGCAGACCACCTTGCTCGCCAGGATCGGCGCGAGCAGCCGGACGTCGGCGAGCGGCCAGCTGCGGCCGGTGAAGGTCGGGGTGCCGAAGGGGTGTTCGGCGATCTCCTTCGCCGTCGCGGCGTCCCCCTCTCCCTCGATGCTGACGAAGGCGACACCGTCCGGGCTGGCAATTCGACCAAGGCGCATGCCGGGGAGTCTATCCGTGTCGCCGCTGGCGGCCCTGCGGACCACGGGACGCAGGTATAGGCTGCCACCGGGAAGTTCACAATACGGGAATTTTGTTTCAGATAGTGAGATGACATGACGGTTCGGGACATCGGCGCGCGGCGCTGGGTCATCCTGGCGCTCGGCGTGTTCGCGCAGGCGGCCCAGGCGGTCCTCGTCAACGGCGCCGCCTTCCTCATCCCCGCACTCCACGAGGATCGCGGACTCACGCTCGCCCAGGCCGGAACACTTTCGGCCGCGCCGATATTCGGGGTCGTGTTCAGCCTCGTCGCGTGGGGTGCCCTGGCCGACCGGTTCGGCGAGCGGCGGGTCCTGGCCGCAGGGCTCGCACTGGCTGCGGCGGCCACGGCCGCAGCCGCCGCCAGCGGGACCCTGCCGATGCTCGCGCTCATGCTCGCTCTCGGTGGTGCCGCCGCGGCGAGCGCCAACGCCGCGAGCGGTCGCGTCGTCGTCGGCTGGTTCCCGCCGCACCAGCGTGGTCTCGCCATGGGGATCCGGCAGATGTCGCTGCCGCTCGGCGTCGCCGTCGCCGCGTTGACCATTCCGCCGCTCGCGCGCGACCACGGAATCGGCTCGGCCCTGGCCTTCTCCGCCTCGGTGTGTGCCGTCGCCGCGGTGGCGTGCGCGGTCGGCATCGTCGACCCACCGCGGCCGGAACGCGGCCGGGCCGCAGAGCTCGGCCTGCTCGACAACCCCTACCGTGCCGGGCGGTCGCTGCAACGGATCCACGCCGCGTCGGTGCTGCTGGTGGTGCCCCAGTACGTGGTGTGGACCTACGCGCTGGTGTGGCTGATCTCCGAGCGCGGCTGGACCGAGTCCGCCGCGGGCCTGGTCATCACCGCCGCGCAGTTCCTCGGTGCGCTCGGTCGCGTCGCCGCCGGCGGGTGGTCCGACCGGGTCGGCAGCCGCCTGCGGCCGCTGCGGCTCGTGGCGCTCTCCGTCGTGCTGTCCATGGCAGCGCTCGCGGCCGCCGCGCTCACCGACTCGGCCGTCGCCGTCGCGCTGCTGATCGTGGCATCGGTGACGACGGTGGCCCCGAACGGGCTGGCCTTCACCGCCGTCGCCGAGATCGCGGGACCGTTCTGGGGTGGCCGCGCGCTCGGCATCCAGAACACCGGCCAGTTCGTCGCGGCGGCGTGCGTGGGTCCCGCGTTCGGCGGGCTCATCGCACTGGCCGGCTTTCCCGCGGCGTTCGCGCTCGCCGCGCTGATCCCGGCCGCCGCGGTGCCCCTGGTCCCCCGCAAATGAGCCGGTGCGGCCTCCCGGACACCGGGAGGCCGCACCGAGACCGGATCAGAGGGCGGCCGCGATGCGGTCGCCGACCTCCGTGGTCACGATCGGGCCCGTGCCGCGGGCGGCGAGGTCCGCCTCGACCGCACGCTCGACCCGGGCCGCCTCGTCCGCCCGGCCGCGGTGGCGCAGCAGCAGGGCGACCGACAGGATCGCCGCGGTCGGGTCGGCGATGCCCTTGCCCGCGATGTCCGGGGCGCTGCCGTGGACCGGCTCGAACATCGACGGGTTGGTGCCGGAGGCATCGATGTTGCCGCTGGCCGCCAGGCCGATGCCCCCGGTGACCGCACCGGCGAGATCGGTGATGATGTCGCCGAACAGGTTGTCGGTCACGATCACGTCGAACCGGCCCGGGTCGTCGACCATGTAGATGGTGGCGGCGTCGATGTGGCAGTAGGCCATCTCGACCTCCGGGTACTCCGCGCCCACCGTCTCGACCGCACGCGTCCAGATGGCACCGGCGTTGGAGAGCACGTTGGTCTTGTGGATCAGGGTGAGGTGCTTGCGCCGGCTCTGCGCGAGCTCGAAGGCGTAACGCACGACGCGCTCGGCACCGAACCAGGTGTTGACCGAGACCTCGGTGGCGATCTCGTGGGGGGTGCCGACGCGGATGGCGCCGCCGTTGCCGGTGTAGGGGCCCTCGGTGCCCTCCCGCACCACGACGAAGTCGATCTCCGGCTGCGCCGCGAGCGGGGACTTCGCCCCCGGGTACAGCCGCGACGGCCGCAGGTTGACGTGGTGATCGAGCGCGAACCGCATGTTCAGCAGCAGGCCCCGCTCGAGCACGCCCGGGGTGACGGACGGGTCGCCGATGGCGCCGAGCAGGATCGCGTCGTGCGCGCGGATCGCCGCCAGGTCGGCGTCCGGGAGCAGTTCCCCGGTGGCGTTGTACCGCCGGGCACCGAGGTCGTACTCGGTGGTCTCGAGATCGGGGACCAGCGTCCTGAGCACCTTGAGGGCCTCGGCCGTGACCTCGACACCGATGCCGTCACCGGGGATGACCGCAAGCTTCATGGGCACACACTCTCTTCCTCTTCGCGACGACGGCCGCGACCGTGCTCGACGATCGCGGCCATCGGATACAGCGGGGGGTGGTTCAGGACAGGTCGACCTGCGCGACGCGGGCGTCGAGCCGCTCCACGATCTGCGCGACCTCGGTGTCGCCGACGACCCGGTCGACCCGCAGGATCACCGTGGCGCCGGGGCCCTCGACGTCCTGGCTCAGTGCCGCCGCCTGGATGTCGATCCCGGCGTTGCCGAGGACCGTGCCGAGGACACCGAGCACGCCCGGGCGATCCTCGTAGTGGACGACGAGGTTGTGGCCCTCGGCGCGCAGGTCGAAGCTGCGGCCGTTGATGTTGACGATCTTCTCGATCTGCTGCAGGCCGGTCAGCGCACCGGTGACGGTGGTGACGAGACCGTCGGCGGCCACGGCGCGGACCTCCACCGCGCTGCGGTGGGTGGAGGCCTCGCTGTGCTTGTCGACCTCGACACTCACGCCGCGCTGCTCGGCGAGGGCCGGGGCGTTGACGAAGGTGACCGGCTCGTCGCTGCTGGCGGAGAACAGGCCGCGCAGCGCGGCGAGGCCGAGGATCTCGACGTTCTCCGCGGAGAGTTCGCCGCTGGCGACGACCTGCACGTTCTGCACCGCCTCCGGCGAGAGGGTGCCGGCGATCAGGCCGAGCTTGCGCACGAGCTCGAGCCACGGTGCGACCTCCTCGCCGACCGGGCCGCCGGAGACGTTCACGGCGTCCGGGACGAACTCACCGGCCAGGGCCAGCAGCACGCTCTTGGCGACGTCGGTTCCGGCGCGGTCCTGGGCCTCGGTCGTGGAGGCGCCGAGGTGCGGGGTGACGACGGTGTTGTCGAGGTCGAACAGCTTCGAGTCCGTGCAGGGTTCGGAGTGGAAGACGTCGAGGCCGGCGGCGCGAACCTTGCCGGAGACGAGGGCGTCGTGGAGGGCGTCCTCGTCGATGAGACCACCGCGGGCGGCGTTGACGATGATGACGCCGTCCTTGGCCCGCGCGAGCCGCTCGGCGTTGATCAGGCCTGCCGTCTCCTTGGTCTTGGGCAGGTGCACGGAGATGAAGTCGGCACGCTCGATCAGCTCGTCGATGTCGACCAGTTCGATCCCGAGCTGGGCGGCACGGGCCGGCGGCAGGTAGGGGTCGTAGGCGATGACGTGGGTCTCGAAGGCGGCGAGGCGCTGCGCGAAGAGCTGCCCGATCCGGCCCAGACCGACGACGCCGACGGTCTTGCCCAGGATCTCGGTGCCGTTGAAGCTCGAACGCTTCCAGG
This sequence comes from Rhodococcus sp. YH1, assembly GCF_009939605.1. Lineage (NCBI taxonomy): Bacteria > Bacillati > Actinomycetota > Actinomycetes > Mycobacteriales > Nocardiaceae > Rhodococcus > Rhodococcus sp. YH1. The sequence goes on from NZ_WVTE01000233.1 coordinate 36,208, forward strand.
TGCGCTCACGCAGGGTGCGGTCGGCGGCGGGGATCTGCCGGGCCGTGGCCATCAGCAGCGCCACGGCGTGCTCGGCGGCCGAATGGATGTTGGACGTCGGAGCGTTGACGACCATCACACCGCGCTCGGTGGCGGCCGGGATGTCGACGTTGTCGAGGCCGACGCCGGCGCGACCGACGATCTTCAGCCTCGTGGCGGCGGCGAGGACCTCGGCGTCGACCGTGGTCGCCGAACGGACCAGCAGGGCGTCCGCCTCGGGCACCGCCGCGAGCAGCGCGGGACGGTCCGGACCGTCGACCCAGCGCACCTCGACACCGTCACCGAGCGCATCGACGGTCGACTGCGCCAGCTTGTCGGCGATCAGGACAACGGGACGGCCATTCTGGCTCACGTGCGAACTCCCCTGTGGTTGGTTTGTCTGACGGGTCGTCGACGGCGCCGCACCCCGAGGTGCGCGAATGCAGCCGTGACCGGGCTCAGTTTAGTGCCCGGGCCGTGGCCCCGGGGCCACGGCCCCGGAATGGGTTGCCTACTGGTACGAAACGACCCACGCCCGCGGCGCCACGGCCGCGGTCCGTTCGGACCCGAACGCCGGCGAATCCGAGCCGGGAAGGCCCTCCGGCCGATCCGGTACCTGGTGCCGCCGTCCCGGCGCGAGCCGCATTCCGGTTCCGGAGCGGGACCGTCCGGGTGGCACCTGTGGTCCGGCGAACCTGCGCCCGGGGGAACGTCGCTCGCAGACCACCGACGAGTTCCGTTCGCACGGGCACCGTTTCGCCGGGACCCTGCACCAGGCCGCGGCCCGGCGCGAGTGGACCGCGAGGGCGGAACGCCGTGCCCCGGCTATGCGGGGCCGGGACCCGCGGTGGATCGCCGGTGCCGGAACGCGACGACGGCGGTGCGGACCGTCGGATAGAAGCGGTCCCGGGTGAACCGATCTCCCAGCCCGAACCGCACCAGCCGGTCCTTGATCGGACCCTTCATCGCGGCGAAGGCCAAGTGGATGCCCTTGCCCGCCAGGTACCGGTCCAGGTCGACGAGTTCGTCGACGGCGGTGGTGTCGAGGCCGGTGATCGGTTCCGCGGCGATCACGACCCACTCGACCGGCTCGGGCGATTTCGCGACCAGCGAGCGGACGTAGTCGTCGAAGATCGAGCCGTTGGCGAAGAACAGCGGGGCGTCGAACCGCACGAGCAGCAGGCCCGGGATCCGATGCCCCTCGGGATGGCGGTTGATGTCGTGGAAACCCGCGACGCGGGTGAGCTCGACGAGTTCGGTGCGGTACGGCGACCATGCGTGTCCCACGACGGCGACGAAGGAGAGCCCGATGGCGACGAGAATCCCCTCGAGCACCCCGACGAGCGCCACTCCGAGGAAGGCCGCCGCCGCGAGACCGGCCTCGATCCGGCTCATCCGCCACATGCGGATCACGCCGCGCACGTCGATGAGTGCCGAGGCGGCGACGAGGACGACCGCGGCGAGGGTCGCCTCGGGCAGATAGGCGGTCGCGCCGGGCGCGAGCAGCACGAACAGCAGCACGGCGGCGGCGCCGACCACCCCGACGAGCTGGGTGCGGGCACCGTTCTGCTCGGCGACGGGCGTGCGCGACGAGCTCGCCGAGATGGGGAAACCGCTGAACAGCCCGGTCGCGACGTTGGCGGCGCCGATGGCCTTCATCTCGGTGCTGCCGTCCACGTCGTCGCCGCGGCGGGCGGCGAACGTGCGCGAGAGCACGCCGGTGTCGGCGAACGCGATGAGCGCGACGCCGGCCGCCGGGCCGAGCAGTGCGAGCACGTCGCCCCAGCTCACCGCTGCCACATCGGGCGTCGGCAGTCCCGACGGCAGCGCCCCGACCATGACGATCTCGTCGGTGAGGCCGAGCAGCGCGGACACCACGGACGCCCCGACCACGGCGACCAGGACACCCGGGATGCGCGCCCGCAGGAGGCGGAACGCCACGATGACCGCCAGGGACGCCACACCGACGGTCGCCGCGACGAGGTCGACGTCGCCGGCGGCCACCGCCCGGACGATCGCGGTGGTGTCCTGGAGCAGGCCCGGCTCGTCGATCGAGAAGCCGAGCAGTTTCGGGAGCTGACCGACCACGACGACCAGCGCGATGCCGTTGAGATAGCCGAGCCTGATGGGCTTGGACAGCAGTTCGGTGACGAAACCGAGGCGCAGGAAGCCGGCGACGACGAGGATCACGCCCACGAGCAGGGCCAGAACCCCCGCGAGCGCGAGCGCCTCCTGCGGGTCGCCCGTCGCGGCGAGCGGGAGCACCGCCGCGGCGATGAGCGGGGCGAGGGACGAATCAGGCCCGAGCACAAGCACTTTCGACGGACCCACCAGCGCGTACACCAGCAGCGGGACGATCGTGGCGTACAGGCCGGCGTAGGCGGGCAACCCGGCGGCCGTCGCGTAGCCCATGCCCGCGGGGATGAGCAGCGCGGTGAGTGCCAGGCCGGCGGTGATGTCGGGGCGCAGCCACTCCCGGCGGTAGGTGCGGGCCGTGACGACCCCCGGCAGCTTTCCCAGGCCCCAGGACATCAGCGCATTATCCACCCTGGAACGCCGACGGCCCGGCACCACAGCGGTGCCGGGCCGTCGAAGCGGCGGGATCCGATCAGGCGGTCTCGGTGATCGGGCGGTCCACCCAGCTCATCAGGTCGCGCAGCTGCTTGCCGACGACCTCGATGCCGTGCTCGGCGTTCTCCTTGCGCAGCGACTCGAGCTCCTTGTTGCCGCCCTCGACGTTGGCGACGAGACGCTTGACGAAGGTGCCGTCCTGGATGTCCTTCAGGATCTCCTTCATGCGCTCCTTCGTGCCGGCGTCGATGACGCGCGGCCCGGAGAGGTAGCCACCGAACTCGGCGGTGTCGGACACCGAGTAGTTCATGCGGGCGATGCCGCCCTCGTACATGAGGTCGACGATGAGCTTGAGCTCGTGCAGCACCTCGAAGTACGCCATCTCCGGGGCGTAGCCGGCCTCGACCATCACGTCGAAACCGGTCTTGACCAGTTCCTCGGTGCCACCGCAGAGGACGGCCTGCTCACCGAACAGGTCGGTCTCGGTCTCTTCCTTGAAGGTGGTCTTGATGACGCCGGCCCGGGTGCCGCCGATGCCCTTGGCGTAGGACAGCGCCAGCGCCTGGCCCTCGCCCTTGGGATCCTGGTGGACGGCGATGAGCGCGGGGACGCCCTTGCCGTCGACGAACTGGCGGCGCACGAGATGGCCGGGGCCCTTCGGGGCGACCATCGCGACGGTGACGAACTCCGGCGCCTCGATGAGACCGAAGTGGATGTTCAGGCCGTGGCCGAAGAACAGCGCGTCGCCGTCCTTCAGGTTCGGCGCGATGTCCTCCTTGAAGATCGACGCCTGCGCGGTGTCGGGCGCCAGCAGCATGATGACGTCCGCCCACTCGGAGACCTCGGCCGGGGTGCCGACCGCCAGGCCCGCCTCCTCCGCCTTGGCCCGCGACTTCGAGCCTTCCTTCAGACCGATGCGCACCTCGACACCGGAGTCGCGCAGGCTCAGCGAGTGCGCGTGTCCCTGGCTCCCGTAGCCGATCACCGCGACCTTGCGGCCCTGGATGATCGACAGATCGGCGTCGTCGTCGTAGAACATCTCGACTGCCACAGTTGTTACCTCTCTCAGCAAATAAGGGTGTGTTCAGGCTAACGGGTGGCCGTGATCGACTTCGGACCGCGTCCGACCGCGACGACCCCGGACTGCACGATCTCGCGGATGCCGTAGGGCTCGAGCATCCGCAGCAGGGCGTCGAGCTTGGACCGGGTACCGGTGGCCTCGATCGTGAGCGACTCGGGCGAGACGTCGATCACCTTGGCGCGGAACAGATTCACCGTCTCGATGACCTGCGTCCGCACGCTCGCGTCCGCCCGCACCTTGATCAGCAGCAGCTCGCGGGCGACCGAGGCCTCCTCTTCCTGCTCGACGATCTTGATGACGTTGACGAGCTTGTTGAGCTGCTTGGTCACCTGCTCGAGGGGGAACTCGTCGACGGTGACGACGATCGTCATCCGGGAGATCTCGGGGATCTCGGTGCCGCCCACCGCGAGGGATTCGATGTTGAACCCGCGGCGGGAGAACAGGCTCGCCACGCGGGCCAGCACGCCCGGCTTGTCCTCGACGAGAACGCTGAGGGTGTGACTGGTGCTCACTGACGATCCTCTCCTGCTGCTGCGGCGCCGCGCTGGTCCGGGTGCTTCTCGTGCTCGAGTGCCTCGTGGATGACGGCCGGCTCGGCGGCCGCCTCGTCCTCGTCGAACAGCGGGCGGATGCCCCGCGCCGCCATGATCTCGTCGTTGCCGGTGCCCGCGGCGACCATCGGCCACACCTGGGCGTCCTTGCCGACGATGAAGTCGATGACCACCGGACGGTCGTTGATCGACTGCGCCTGGCGGATCGCGTCCTCGACCTCCTCCTCGCGCTCGACGCGGATGCCGACGCAGCCCAGAGCCTCGGCCAGCTTGACGAAGTCGGGGATGCGCAGGGTGTGGGTGGCCAGGTCCGTGTTCGAGTACCGCTCCTCGTAGAACAGCGTCTGCCACTGCCGCACCATGCCGAGGTTGCCGTTGTTGATGAGCGCGACCTTGATCGGCACACCCTCCACCGCGCAGGTCGCCAGTTCCTGGTTGGTCATCTGGAAGCAGCCGTCGCCGTCGATGGCCCACACCTCGGCGTCGGGCACGCCCATCTTGGCGCCCATGGCCGCCGGAACGGCGTAGCCCATGGTGCCCAGGCCGCCGGAGTTGAGCCAGGTCCGTGGCTTCTCGTAGTCGATGAACTGCGCGGCCCACATCTGGTGCTGGCCGACGCCGGCGCAGTAGATCGCCTCCGGTCCGGCGAGCTTGCCGACCTTCTGGATCACGAACTCCGGCGAGAGCATGCCGTCGGCGGGCCGGTCGTAGCTGAGCGGGTAGGTGCGGCGGATCCCGTCCAGGTACTCCCACCACTGGGCGTACTCGAGCGTGGTGCCCGTCGCGAGATCCGCACGGATCGCCTCGATCAGCTCGACGATCACCTCCTTGCAGTCACCCACGATCGGCACGTCGGCGTGCCGGTTCTTGCCGATCTCGGCCGGGTCGATGTCCGCGTGGATGACCTTCGCGCCGGGCGCGAACGAGTCGAGCTGACCGGTGACGCGGTCGTCGAACCGCGCGCCGAGCGTGATCAGCAGATCGGACTTCTGCAGGGCGGCGACCGCCGCGACGGTGCCGTGCATGCCGGGCATGCCGCAGTTGAGCCGGTGAGTGTCGGGGAACGCACCGCGCGCCATGAGCGTCGTGACGACCGGGATGCCGGTGAGCTCGGCCAGCTCGAGCAGCTCCGGAGAGGCCTCGGCCTTGATGACACCGCCGCCGATGTACAGCACGGGCGACTTCGCCTCGGCGATCAGGCGGGCGGCTTCACGGACCTGCTTGCCGTGCGGCTTGGTCACGGGACGGTAGCCGGGCAGGTGCATCTCCGGGGGCCAGCTGAAGGTGGTCTGGGCCTGCAGGATGTCCTTCGGGATGTCCACGAGCACCGCGCCGGGACGGCCGGACGCGGCCAGGTAGAACGCCTCGGCGAGGACGCGGGGGATCTCGGCGCCGTCGGTCACGAGGAAGTTGTGCTTGGTGATCGGCATGGTGATGCCCGAGATGTCCGCCTCCTGGAAGGCGTCGGTGCCGATCAGACCGCGGCCGACCTGACCCGTGATCGCCACGACGGGGACGGAGTCCATCTGCGCGTCGGCGAGCGGGGTGACGAGGTTGGTGGCGCCGGGGCCGGAGGTGGCCATGCACACGCCGACCTTGCCGGAGGCCTGGGCGTATCCGGTCGCGGCGTGGCCGGCGCCCTGCTCGTGGCGGACCAGCACGTGCCGGACCTTCTGCGAGTCGAACAGCGGGTCGTAGACGGGGAGGATCGCACCGCCCGGAATGCCGAATACCGTGTCGACTTCGAGCTCCTCGAGGGCCCGGACCACCGACTGTGCGCCGGTGACCCGCTCGGGGGCGACCTGGCGACGGTTACCGGACTGGGTGGCCGCGGCCGCGGGCGACGGGGCTGCGGCCCCGGGCTTGCGCGGCGAAGGTTGAGGCCTTGCGGTTGGTGCGCTCACTGCGATTCCTCTGGTTCTGGCTCCGGGCAACAAAAAACCCCCGTCAGCAGCATCTGCTGTACGAGGGTGGCGCGTCGTGGGCGAGTTGCGAGAAGCGGCTCAGGCGACGACGCGCCGGCCGATTACGAGCAACCCATTCTGATTCACGCGCTCGACGGTAGGCGCGCGAAGGTCCGACAGTCAACTTGGTTCGGTCACCTGTCCCAGAATGTGAGATGCCTCGGCTGCAATGGGAAGATGGTGAGGTGTCATCTCCACAGCAGCCCGTGCCACCACGCCCATCATCCCATACGGCCGAACAGCAGCCGCAGGTCATCCAGATTTCCCGGCTCGCGCTGCTCGCATGTGGGTTCGTGCTGCTCGGAGTGGCCTCCCCGGCCCTGGCCTGGCCCGCCGCGTTCGGCTGGATGGTGGTGATTCCGTTCCTCGTCGGCGCGTGGGTGCTGCGGGTGCGCACCGTCGTCGGGCCCGAGGGCATCACCGCCCGGTCCGCGTTCTCGACCCGGACCCTGGCCTGGGACGAACTCGACGGCCTGCGATTCCCCAAGCGGGGCTGGGCACGCGCCCGCCGCACCGACGGCACCGAGGTACCCCTGCCGGTCGTCACGTTCGGCCGTCTCCCCCAGCTCGCCGCCGGTAGCGGCGGTCGCATCACCGACCCGTATGCGGCCGCGCGCGAGGCGGAGGCACGGGAGCAGGCCGCGGACACCGAGCCGGACGCGGACGTCGAGTCGAAATAGCACACGAGTAAATTCGAAGCCGCCCAGGCCCGCTCCGGCCCCGTCCGGCGGAGCCCGGTCCCCGGCGTCGCCGCGCCCGCGCAGCACACAGCCCCGAAGCAGCCCCAGCCCCGAAGCAGCCCTAGCCCCCGAGGAACCCGATGCCCCCGTTGAGGTCACGCACCACCACCGCCGGACGCAACGCCGCCGGGGCCCGCGCCCTGTGGCGCGCCACCGGCATGACCGACTCCGACTTCGGCAAGCCGATCGTCGCGATCGCGAACTCCTACACGCAGTTCGTGCCCGGCCACGTCCACCTCAAGGACGTCGGCGAGATCGTCGCCGAGGCGGTGCGGGCCGCCGGCGGTGTGCCGCGCGAGTTCCACACCATCGCCGTCGACGACGGGATCGCCATGGGCCACGGCGGCATGCTGTACTCGCTGCCCAGCCGCGAGATCATCGCCGACTCGGTGGAGTACATGGTCAATGCGCACACCGCCGACGCGCTGGTGTGCATCTCCAACTGCGACAAGATCACCCCCGGCATGCTCAATGCCGCGATGCGCCTGAACATCCCGACGGTGTTCGTCTCGGGCGGCCCGATGGAGGCCGGCAAGGCGGTGGTCGTCGGCGGTGTCGCGCAGGCCCCCACCGACCTGATCACCGCGATCTCGGCGTCGGCCAACGACGCCGTCAGCGACGACGGCCTCGACGAGGTCGAGCGCAGCGCCTGCCCCACGTGCGGGTCGTGCTCGGGCATGTTCACCGCGAACTCCATGAACTGCCTGACCGAGGCGCTCGGACTGGCACTGCCCGGCAACGGGTCGACGCTGGCCACCCACGCGGCACGCCGGGCGCTGTTCGAGCGGGCCGGCACCACGGTCGTCGAGGCGGCGCTGCGCTGGTACCGGGACGAGGACGAGTCGGTCCTGCCGCGCAACATCGCCTCCCCCGCCGCGTTCCGCAACGCCATGGCGCTCGACGTCGCGATGGGCGGCTCGACCAACACCGTGCTGCACACGCTCGCCGCGGCGCAGGAGGGCGAGGTCGACTTCGACCTCGGCACGATCGACGCCATCAGCCGCAAGGTGCCGTGCCTGGCGAAGGTCTCCCCCAACTCGGACTACCACATGGAAGACGTCCACCGGGCCGGCGGCATCCCCGCGATCCTCGGCGAGCTGCGCCGCGCCGGGCTGCTCGAGACGGACGTGACCACGGTCCACACGACGAGCTTCGACGAGTGGCTCGATACGTGGGACGTGCGCTCCGGCAAGGCCTCCGACGAGGCGATCGAGCTGTTCCATGCGGCCCCCGGCGGTGTCCGCACCACCGAGCCGTTCTCCACCGCCAACCGCTGGTCGTCGCTGGACACGGACGCCGCGGCCGGCTGCATCCGGGACGTCGAGCACGCCTACACCGTCGAGGGCGGACTGGTCGTCCTGCGCGGCAACCTCGCTCCGGACGGCGCGATCCTCAAGACCGCCGGCATCGACGAGGACCTGTTCACCTTCGAGGGCCCGGCGTTGGTCGTCGAGTCGCAGGAGGAGGCCGTGTCGGTGATCCTCGGCAAGAAGGTGCAGCCCGGGGACGTCGTCGTGGTCCGCTACGAGGGACCGTCGGGCGGGCCGGGCATGCAGGAGATGCTGCATCCCACCGCGTTCCTGAAGGGCGCGGGACTGGGCAAGCAGTGCGCCCTGATCACCGACGGCCGGTTCTCCGGCGGCACGTCGGGACTGTCGATCGGCCACATCTCGCCCGAGGCGGCGTCCGGCGGCGTCATCGGTCTGCTCGAGAACGGTGACCGGATCCGCATCGACGTCCCCACGCGCACCCTCGAGGTCCTCGTCGACGACGCCGTCCTCGCCGAGCGGCGCGCCAAGATGGAGGCTTCGGAGCGCCCGTGGCTGCCGGTCGACCGGCAGCGCACGGTCACCACCGCCCTGCGCGCCTACGCCGCGTTGGCCACCTCGGCCGACAAGGGTGCAGTCCGCCGGGTGCCGTAGGCACCGGTGCGTCCTTCGGGCTGTTCCTGCCGCCCGAAGGACGCACCGTCCGCGTCAGCGGCCGAATATCCAGAGGCAGACCCCACCCGCGACGCCGAGCAGCAGCGCGACGAACGAGCCGGCGAACGGCCGGGTCGCCCAGCCGCGGGTGCCGTCGACCGCGACCCGACCGGGACCGGTCAGCACGATCACTGCGGCGGCGGCCGCGAGCAGGGTCTCGTACTCCACCCCGTCCGGCGCGAAGTACTGCAGTCCCGGCTCGGCGGACTGCCGGAACAACCACGCGTTGATCATGATCGCCAGCACGGCGGCGGCGGCGAGCGGGGTGAGCAACCCGAGGATCAGCAGCGCTCCGGCCGCCACCTCCCCCACCGCACCGAGCACCGCGAGCAGGGCCGGACGCTGGTAGCCCGCGTCGGCGAGCATCGCCTCGAACCCGTCCATGCCGGGGCCGCCCCACAGCCCTGTCAGCTTCTGCACCCCGTGCACCACCATCGTGCCGCCGACGACGAGCCGCAGCACGAGCAACCCCAGGTCCAGTGTGCCGCGGCGCGCCTTCGCCGGCCCGGGCGCGGCACCGGTCTCCGCTCCGATCGGCGCCGCGACGGCGCCCGCGGGCTCGTACCGGTGCATCCGCTCGGTGGGGGCGACGTCGGAGTCCGCGTACCCGTACTGCGCCGGGCCGCGCCGCTCGAAGGCGGAGTTGTCGAGATCGAGGTCGTCATCGGACTCGAGCATCGACGAGCGGGGGCGCTGCAGCTCCAGGGTGGGATTGTCGTAGGGACTCGACACCGGCTCCGCGGCATCCTGCGGCGTCGGCTCCGGGACGTGGTCTTTCGCCTTGTCGGTCACCGAACCAGGGTAGGTCGCCCGGGTCGGCCGACCCGGGAACCGAGTCGGGGCGCGCCGCCCCGGTAACGTCATGGTCATGACGAGGCGCGCGAGAGTCGGTGGGTCGCGACGGATGCGAGCGACGGTCGCGTCGATCGTGGGTCTGCTCGCCCTCACCACGTCGTGTGCCCGTTTCGACGACGCGACCACCACCCCGTTCACGCCGGAGCCGAGCTTCGACGCGGGCGCCGAACTCGAACCGCTCGAGCCCCCGACGACGACCACGACGCCGGGCGCACCGCCGACACCGCCGGGCCCGTGTCAGGACCCCGACCCCGCGGTGGTCGCCACGTGCCTCGACACCACGGGAGGGCTGGTCACCATGCCGGACGGCGGCTCCGCTCTCGTCGCGGAGCGGCGCACGGGCCGGATCCTGCGGGTGGCACCGCGGACGGAACCGGTGGAGGTGGCCACCGTGCCGGTCGACGGTTCCGGCGACGGCGGGCTGCTCGATCTCGCGCTGTCGCCGACCTTCGACGAGGATCGGCTGCTCTACGCCTACATCACCACCCCGACCGACAACCGCGTCGTGCGGCTCGCCGCGGGCGACGTCCCGAAGCCCGTGTTCACCGGCATCCCGCGGGGGGCGAGCGGGAACGCGGGCGCGCTCGAGTTCACCTCACCCACCGACCTGGTGGTGCTCACCGGCGACGCCGGGAATCCGGCCGCGGCCGCCGATCCGGCGTCGCTCGCCGGGAAGCTGCTGCGGATGCCTCTGCCGGCGCCGGGCGCGGCCGCGGCGCCGTCGGTCGTGCTCTCGGGGATCGGAACGGCCGGCGACGTGTGCCGGGATCCCGCCGGAAACCTGTGGGTCACCGACCGCACCGCGCTCGAGGACCGGCTGCAGCGTGTCGGCGTGGACGGCGCGGTGGGCGCGTCCCCCGCCTGGACGTGGCCCGAGCGTCCGGGCGTGGCCGGATGCGCGGCCGGTGCGGACGCGGTCGCGGTGTCGCTGACGGACGGCAAGGCGGTTGCGGTGGTCGCCATCGATCCGGGAACAGGGGCGGTGACGGCGGCGCCCGTGCCGGCGGTGCAGGACCGCTACGGCCGTCTCGGCGGCGCGTCGGCGGGCGGCGACGGGCAGCTGTGGGTGTCCACCGTCAACAAGGCCGGCGGCGAACCGGGCCCGAACGACGATCGGGTCGTGCTGATCCAGTTCCCCGCCGGCGGGGGCGGCTTCGACTAGCCGGAACCGTTCGTCTCGGGGTACGTCACGACAGCGTGAAGGGCGGCTCGGCCGCGTCGGTGAACGCGCCGCTCACGTTGCCCAGCAGGCCCGGTTTCGCAAGGTCGAGCTTGCGGCAGGTCGAGAAGTCCAGGTCGGCCGACCGGGTCCACACGATGTTCGGGCTGAACGACGATTCGAACATGTACAGCCCCTCGGTCAGGTCCGTCAGCGTGCGCCAGATCGTCATCGAGATGTTCGGCCGTTGCGGATCGGGTTCGCCGAACGGTTGCGCGACATTGCGCATGACGCTGAGCAGCGCCGCATACGCACGGGCCGGGGTCTCCACGGCGGGCAGTCGGTCGAGATAGTAACTTGCCCGGACGAAGCGGTCGGACGCCTCCGTGGTGCCGGGCAGCGGCTCGGATCCCCCGAAACCGGTAAAGCTCTTCCGGAGTTCGATCTGCTCGTCGTACGGCGGTGAATTCGTCATGACGGTGTTCGCGCGGCCGTGATGTATCCGCAGCGTTCCACCGATATGCTCGAGGATCAGGGAGTCACCGCTCGCGTCCTCGAGGGCCAGATGCACGGTCGCGGGACGCTGGGAGCGCGGCTCGATCAACGGTCGGACCTGGAAGGGCCGCTCGGCCATCAGGGCGAGGCACTCGTCGACGGTGCCGCACAGGTCCAGAAAGATCTGCGGCCACAGGGACACCGCGAGCGCGGGCAGTTCCGGGTCCCGTTCCCCGAAGTCCGCCTCCGCGAGCCACAGCACGTGAGCGGCCAGGCCGCGCTCGTTGATCCCGTCGCTCGTGGCGTTGTCCCAGACGGCGGCCACGAGACTGCCGTACCGGGCCGTCCAGGTCACCGGGTCGGGATCGCGGTCGTGCCCGATCCTGTCGACCCCCCGCGGAAGTGACCACAGGTTCGTGTCCATCTCCTCGCGCCAGTCCATGTTCCGGCCGACGAGAACGCCGTGCCCGCTTCCGGTCCACATTGCCCGAGTGCACATTGATCCTCCGCGATGTCCGACGAGAAATCCGGCCGCCCGTGCGCCGTGAGCGTCGACCCGCCCCACGACGACAGTGACAATACGGACGTTTCGGTCGAATCTCAGCGTTTTCGCGGCGGATCCGCCCGCACCCGCTCCCGCGACGGTTCGGATTACTCGAATTCGACTGTGTCGCAATTGCTTCCGGCACACTTCCCCGTTCGACCCGGGACGGTGCAACAATGTCGCCGATCGGTCCGAAGCAGTGGCACGCCCGAGGGAGGGGCCCGCATGACCACACGCCTGAATCCGTACATCAGCTTTCGCGACAATGCCCGCCAGGCCATGGAGTTCTACCGATCCGTGTTCGGCGGAGAATTGGATGTGAGCACGTTCGCGGAGATGCACGCGAGCGACGACCCGTCCGAGCAGGACAAGATCATGCATTCGATGCTGGCGAGCCCGAACGGTCTCGTCCTGATGGCGGCGGACACCCCCAACCAGATGAGCTACAACCCGGGGGACAACATCTCGATCTCGCTCAGCGGCGACGACGAGGCCGAGCTGCGGGGCTACTGGGACCAGCTGAGCGACGGCGGAACCATCGCCATGCCGCTCGAGCGAGCACCGTGGGGCGACCACTTCGGCATGTGCACCGACAAGTTCGGCATCCAGTGGATGGTGAACATCGCCGGCGACACGCAGTAGACACACGGGCGGCCTGCCATCCCGGCAGGCCGCCCGCTCGCGGAAGAACCTCTCGTGGAAGAACTCAGCTGCAGGCGGCGAGCACGAGCTCCTTGACCAGGGCCGGGTCGGCCTGGCCGCGGGTGGCCTTCATCACGTCGCCGACGATCTTGCCGGCCGCCTGGACCTTGCCGCTGCGGATCTTGTCGGCGATGTCGGGGTTGGCGGCCAGCGCCTTCTCCACCTCCGACTTGATGAGCGAGTCGTCGCGCACGACCACGAGTTCGGGGTGCGCAGCGAGGATCTGCTTCGGGTCGCCCTCACCGGCGAGCACGTAGTCGACGACCTTGCGGGCGAGCTTGTTGGTGAGCGTGCCGTCGGCGACGAGGGCGATCACCTGCGCGACCTGCTCCGGGGTGATCGGCAGCTCGACGAGCTCGACGCCGCGGGTGTTGGCCTGCTGGGCCAGGTAGGCGACCCACCAGGACCGGGACTCGGAGGCGGGGGCGCCGGCCTCGGTGGTGGCGATGATCAGGTCCAGGGCGCCGGCGTTGACGAGGTCGCGCATCTCCTCGTCGGAGATGCCCCACTCGGCCTGGATCCGGGCGCGCCGCAGCCACGGCAGCTCGGGGAGGGTGGCGCGCAGGTCCTCGATCCACTCCGCGCTCGGGGCGATCGGTTCGAGGTCCGGTTCCGGGAAGTAGCGGTAGTCCTCCGCGGTCTCCTTGCGCCGGCCCGGCGAGGTGGTGCCGTCGGCCTCCTGGAAGTGCCGGGTCTCCTGGATCACCGTGCCGCCCGCGGTCAGGACCGCGGCCTGGCGGCGCATCTCGTACCGCACGGCGACCTCGACCGACTTGAGCGAGTTGACGTTCTTCGTCTCGGTGCGGGTGCCGAACTCCGCCGCTCCGATCGGGTTGAGGGAGAGGTTGGCGTCGCAGCGCATCGAGCCCTGGTCCATGCGCACGTCGGACACGTCGAGGGCCTTCAGCAGGTCCCGCAGCGCGGTGACGTAGGCGCGGGCGACCTCGGGGGCGCGCTCGCCGGCGCCGACGATGGGCTTGGTGACGATCTCGATGAGCGGCACCCCGGCGCGGTTGTAGTCGAGCAGCGAGTGGCTCGCCCCGTGGATGCGGCCCGTGGCGCCACCGACGTGCAGCGACTTGCCGGTGTCCTCCTCCATGTGCGCGCGCTCGATCTCCACGCGCCACGTGCTGCCGTCGTCGAGGACCACGTCGAGGTAGCCGTCGGTGGCGATCGGCTCGTCGTACTGCGAGATCTGGTAGTTCTTCGGCTGGTCCGGGTAGAAGTAGTTCTTCCGCGCGAACCGGCCCCACGGCGTGATCGAGCAGTTCAGCGCAAGGCCGATGCGGATCGCCGACTCCACCGCCGCCTGGTTGACGACGGGCAGCGAGCCGGGCAGGCCGAGGCACACCGGGCACACCTGCGTGTTGGGTTCGGCGCCGAACGTGGTCGGGCACGGGCAGAACATCTTGGTCGCGGTGTGCAGCTCGACGTGCACCTCCATGCCCATCACGGGCTCGAACTTCGCGAGCACCTCGTCGTAGGCGAGCAGATCATCGGACATGGCGGCAGTCATGCGCTCGATTTTAGACGGTGCCGCCATGCGGCGAACCGGCCCTCACGCGCGGCGCGACCTCACCCGAAGATGATCCGCATCTCCTCGTAGCGGTCCTTCGGCACCCGCTTGTGGTTGGCGAGCGCCTCGTCGAAACCGACCCGGGCGATGTCGGTTCCGTGCAGCGCCACCATGTGCCCCCACTCCTCGTCGGCGACGAGATCGGTGACCGCCATGCCCAGGCGGGTGGCGAGCACCCGGTCGAAGGCCGTGGGCACGCCGCCGCGCTGGATGTAGCCCAGGATCGTGGCGCGGGTCTGGATGCCGGTGCGCTCCTCGATCATCGGGGCGAGGACGTCGGCGATGCCGCCGAGCCGCGGCCGGTCGAACTCGTCGCGCCCCTTGTCGGAGTACGCCTCGGTCATCTCCGGCAGGGTGAATCCCTCCGCGACCACCACCATGGGGGCCCGGCCGCGGTCGCGGACGCTGGTGACCCATTCGCAGATCTGCTCGATGCTCTCGGGCTGTTCGGGGATGAGGATGGCGTGGGCACCCCCGGCGGTGCCGGAGTGCAGCGCGATCCACCCCGCCTCCCGGCCCATCACCTCGAGGACCATGCAGCGCTTGTGCGAGTTGCCGGTGGTGCGCAGCCGGTCGATCGCCTCGGTCGCGATCTCGACGGCGGTGTCGAAGCCGAAGGTGTAGTCCGTCTGGCCGAGGTCGTTGTCGATGGTCTTCGGCACTCCGACGATCCGGATGCCCTCCTCGAACAGCCGCTTGGACGCGGCGGCCGTGCCCTCGCCGCCGATGGCGATCACGGCGTCGACGCCCATGCGCTCGAGCGTGCGGGCGATGTTCTCCGCGCCGCCGTTCGGTCCTTGATAGGGGCCGAACCGGCTGGTGCCGAGAATAGTGCCGCCCTGATGCGACAATCCCCGAACCTTGCTGCGATCCAAGGGGATTGCGTCGCCTTCCACCAAACCACGCCAGCCGTCGAGGAATCCGACGAACTCCTGACCGTAGACGGTCCTGCCCTTGAGGACCGCTCCGCGGATCACCGCGTTCAGGCCGGGGCAGTCCCCGCCGCTGGTGAGAATGCCGATGCGCGTCATCCGTACCTCCGTGCCGGTCGTGCAGGTTGTCGGTGGTCCTCCCGGCAATACTGCCCCGGCGCGGCGCCCGCGGCATCCCGATCGCGGGTGCCGCTCACCCCGGCACGACCAGTCCGGACTCGTACGCCAGTACCACCGCCTGCGCCCGGTCCCGCAGGTTCAGCTTCCCGAGCACCTTCCCCACGTGCGTCTTGACCGTCTGCTCCGCGACGAACAGGTGCGCGGCGATCTCCTGGTTCGACAGCCCGCGGGCGATCAGCTCGAGCACCTCGCGTTCGCGCGGGGTGAGGACGTCGAGCGCCCGATCGCGGCCGCGGCGCGGCGACCGCCGGCGGGTGACGTCCGCGATGAGGCGGCGCGTGACGGTCGGCGCGAGCAGCGCCTGGCCGTCGGCGACGACGCGGACCGCCCGGATCAGTTCGTCGGCGGGCGCGTCCTTGAGCAGGAATCCGCTGGCGCCCAGGCCCAGTGCCTCGTAGACGTAGTCGTCGATGTCGAAGGTGGTGAGCATCAGCACACGTGTCGGCGGATCGGTGCGCCCGGCGAGGATGTGCCGGGCCGCGTCGAGTCCGTTCATCTCGGGCATCCGCACGTCCATCAGGACCACGTCGGGACGCAGGCGGGCCGCCTCCGCGACGGCCCGCCGACCGTCCGGGGCGTCGCCGATCACGCTGATGTCGGGTTGGGCGGCGAGCAGGGCGCCGAAGCCCTGCCGCACCATGGCCTGGTCGTCGGCGATCAACACGGTGATGGGGGTCGCGGCTGCGCTCGGGTCCGTCACGGCCTCAGCCTAGGCCGCCGGGACGCGCGGCAGCTGCGCTCGCACCTCGAATCCACCGCCCGGGACGGGATGGGCCACGAGCCGCCCTCCGACCGCCAGCGCCCGGTCGACCATGCCGCGGATGCCGTTCCCGCCGCCGCGGTCCCCGGGTCCGGGCTCCGCGCGCCCGGGGCCGTTGCGCACGGTCACGCTCACCTCGTCCGGTCCGTACGCCACGCCGACCTGGACCGGTGCCCCGGAGGCGTGCCGGGCGGCGTTGGCGAGCGACTCCTGCAGGATGCGGTACACCGTGAGCGCGGTGGCGTCGGAGACACCCGCCGGGTCACCGTCCGTCGCGGTGGACAGGACCATCCCGGCGCGCCGCGCGCCCTCGAACAGGTCGCCGAGCCGGTCGAGGCCGGGCTGGGGAGCCTGCGCCCGTTCGCCGTCGCCGTCGCTGACGTCGGCGAGGTTGTCGCTCCGGAGCACGCCGAGCATGCCGCGCACCTCGTTGAGCGCCTCGCGGGCGGTCGCCCCGATGGATTCGAACTCCGCGCGCACCGGTTCGGGGACCTCGGGCAGGCGGTACGGGGCGCTCTGCGCCTGCACCACGACGAGGGACATGTGGTGCGCGACGATGTCGTGCAGGTCGCGGGCGATGCGGGCCTTCTCCTCGAGGATCGCGCGGCGGGCCCGCTCGAGTTCGCTGACCTCCTCCTGCCGAGCCAGCTGCCGCCGGGAGAGCACGAGCCACCGCACGAGCAGGCCGAACACCGCCATCGCGGTCAGGCCGAGCGCCCAGCCCCAGCCGTTCTGCCCCGGCACGTGGGTGAAGAACAGCACCACGGTGGCCGCCCACACGAGCCCGGCGATCTGCAGGGACGCGCGCATGCTCACCGCGACGAGCAGCGCGCACAGCACGAGGATGTGCACCACCTGCCAGGGGTAGTCGTAGCCGGGGACGAGGTCGAAGGCGCGCGGGATCGCCAGCGCGGCCCCGGCCGAGACCGCCCACCCGAGGGCGGGATCGGTCCGGATCGCCACGAACGGCCCGGCCGCGAGCGCCGCGACGACGGGCATCAGCGGTGCGGGCACCTCGTGGGTGAGGTGCAACGTGGGCCACGCGACCGCGTACAGGATCAGCGTCGCCGCCACGATCGCGATCGTCCACCAGCGGCCTCGGCCGCGTTCTCTCGTCCAGCGCACGGCACCACGGTAGGCACGGGACGCCCGCACTGTCGTCATACCAGGGGGTGAGATGCGCCTGGCTCCGTGGGGGCAGACGGCCGCGGCCGGACCGCTCCGGCGTGGGATCCGCGGCGGTCCCCGTCGTTCCTAACGTCCGTGCCATGCGCAGACGAGCGACGACAGTGATGGTGGGTACGGCCGCGGCGCTGTTCCTGGGAACCGTTGGGGCGCAGGCTGGTCCGGAGGGGGAGCCGAGGCCGCACGGGGGCGCCACGGCGGCGGCGGTGGCGGCGCTGTCCGACGGCGACACCGCGGCGGCGCTCGAGGTCTTCCCGGCCGGCTTCGAGCCGGCGATGCACTACCGCCCGGTCACCGAGGACGGGATCCTGGTGGATCCCCTCGGGGGCTGCTCGTCCCCCGTCCCCCTGCCGAAGTTCTTCGAAACACCCTGCCGTGAACACGATCTCGGCTACGACCTGCTGCGATACGCCCGGTCGGTGGGACACGAACCGGGTCCGCAGGCGCGGCGCGGCCTGGACGCCCGGCTGAGCCGGCACCTGCACGAGGCGTGCCGCACGGCGGCTCCCGGCGACGGCTGGTGCGTCCTCACCGCGGATGTGGCGTCGATTGCCGTGCGGTTCAATTCGTGGCGGCAACGCGACGCGGCACCGGTTCCCGAGTCACCGCTGCCGTACGCGGCCGTGGTGTGGACGTTGGCCGCGGCGGCGCGGTGGGCGGTGCGATGAGGGCGCTCGCGGCGTCCGCGGCCGCGGACGCGGGGGTCGATTCGCTCGCGCGGCGCTGCCCGCGGGTGGCGACGACCGTGGCGGTGACGATCGCGGTGTGGGTCTCGCTCGCGCCGTCGCTGCTGCCCCGTGCGGCCCTGGCACAGGCCGCTGCCTCCGGATGCGCCGCCGCAGCCGCGGCCGTGGCCGGCGGGGTGCGCCGCCGGCGGCACGGGGGATCCGCGCGGCCCGGGGCCGCGCGGCCGGCGGCGCTGGTCGTCGCGGCCGGCGCGCTCGGGTGGGCGGTGCTCGCCGCGGCGCAGTGGCAGGACGCGTTGCGGGCGTCGATGGGGCGACCACCCGCCGGTCCGGCGCACTGGATCGTTGTATGTAGTTGTGCCCCCTTGATATTCGCGGCAGTACGGGCGATCGGCCGGGTTCCGGGGGCGTGGCGCCGGCGGGCCGGCACCCGCGCGGTCGCGGCCACGGCTGTCACGGTGGCCATGGGCGTCGGCGTCGCGATTGTGCCCGTGGGGCTCGGGCAGGCAGACCCGGTCGCGAGGCCCGTCGCCGCCGCGGTGGCCGGCAGTCCGTCGTCCCTGGTGTCCTGGGAGTCCCTGGGCGACGAGGGCCGCCGTTTCGTGACCCTCGACGCGCATCCCGGCGCGATCCGCACGTACGTGGGGCTCGGATCCGCTGCGGACGCCCGCTCGCGCGCCGCGCTGGCCGTGCGCGAACTCGACCGCGCCGGTGGGTTCGCCCGCGCCCACGTCGTGGTGGCGGTGCCCACCGGCTCGGGCTGGATCGACCCCGGCGCGGTGCGGGGGTTCGACACGGTGTTCGGCGGCGACGTCGCGCTCGTGGCGCAGCAGTACTCGGCCGCGCCGAGCTGGGTGACGTTCCTGTTCGACCGGAACGCGGCCGCGGCGTCGGCCCGCGCCCTCCTGACGGCCGTGCGCGCCCACCTCGACACCCTGGACCCGGTCCGGCGCCCGCAGCTGCACGTGTACGGGCAGAGCCTCGGGTCGATCGGGGGCAGCGCCGCGCTCGCCGACCACGCATCGGCCGCGGCGGGTCCCTGCGCGGCGATCTGGGCGGGTCCGCCGGCCGGCGCGGTGCGCACGGCCGGAGCGATCGTCACCGCGAACACGTCGGATCCGGTGGTGTGGTGGCAGCCGTCGCTGCTGTGGTCCCCGCCCGACCTGTCCCGAGCGCGACGCGACGCGCCCGTGCCGCGGTGGCTGCCGGTGGTCAGTTTCGTGCAGGCGACGCTGGACCTGCCGGTGGCGCTGGACGCGGCCCCCGGTCACGGGCACCGCTACGGCCCGGACCAGGCCCGGTGCGACCACCCCTGACCGGGACGGAGCACCGGGCCTCGGCCGGACTCAGGCGACGATCGGGCCGCGTGCGGCCTCGAACGCGGCGCCGACGCGGTAGAGGCGCTCGTCGGCGAGCGCCGGGGCCATGATCTGCAGGCCGACGGGCAGCCCGTCGTCGGCGGACAGCCCGGACGGCACGGACATCGCGCAGTGCCCGGCGAGGTTGGTCGGCAGCGTGCACAGGTCCGACAGGTACATCGCCAGCGGATCGTCGACCTTCTCGCCGATCTTCCACGGGGTGAAGGGGCTGGTCGGCGAGACGAGGACGTCGACCTGCTCGTACGCCTTCTCGAAGTCCCGCGCGATGAGGGTGCGGACCTTGAGCGCCTGCCCGTAGTAGGCCTCGTAGTAGCCGGAGGACAGCGCGTAGGTGCCGATCATGATGCGGCGCTTGACCTCCTTACCGAACCCGGCGGCCCGGGTGGCGGCCATGACCTGCTCGGCGCTCATCGTGCCGTCGTCGACGCGCAGGCCGTAGCGCATGGCGTCGAAGCGGGCGAGGTTGGAGGAGACCTCGGACGGCAGGATCAGGTAGTACGAGGCGAGCGCGTACTCGAAGTGCGGGCAGGAGACCTCGACGACCTCGGCGCCGAGTTCGGTGAGCGTGGCCACGGCCGCGTCGAAGGACGCCAGCACGCCCGGCTGGTAGCTGTCCGAGTGCAACTCCTTGACGACGCCGACGCGCAGGCCCTTCAGGTCGCCCTGCGCGCCCTCCCGGGCCGCCTGGACGACCGGCCGGACGGGCGCGTCCACCGACGTGGAGTCGCGCGGGTCGTGGCCGGCGATCACCTCGTGCAGCAGCGCCGTGTCGAGCACGGTGCGGCCGCACGGGCCGCCCTGGTCGAGCGACGACGCGCACGCGACGAGGCCGAACCGGGAGACCGTGCCGTAGGTGGGCTTGGTGCCGACCGTGGCGGTGACGGCGGCGGGCTGGCGGATCGAGCCGCCGGTATCGGTGCCGATGGCCAGGGGCGCCTGGTAGGACGCCAGCGCGGCCGCGGAGCCGCCGCCGGAACCACCGGGGATCCGGGTGGTGTCCCACGGGTTGCGGGTGGGACCGAAGGCGGAGTTCTCGGTGGACGATCCCATCGCGAACTCGTCCATGTTGGTCTTGCCCAGGATGGGGATGCCGGCCCGCCGCAGCTTCGACGTCAGGGTCGCGTCGTACGGCGACATCCAGCCCTCGAGGATCTTCGAGGCGCACGTGGTGGGCATGTCGGTCGTGGTGAACACGTCCTTGAGGGCGATCGGCACGCCGGCCAGCGGCGACGCCGGGCTCTCGCCCGCGGCGACCGCGCGGTCGACCTCCGCGGCGGCGGCCAGCGCCTGCTCCCCCGCGACGTGCAGGAAGGCGTGGTAGTCGCCGTCGACCTCGGCGATGCGGTCGAGGTGAGCCTGGGTGACCTCGACCGACGAGACGTCGCCGGAGTGGATGCGGTCGGCGAGGTCGGCCGCGCCCAGCCGGGTCAGGTCGGCGCTCATTCGCCCTCCCCCAGGATCTGCGGGACGGAGAAGCGGCCGTCCTCGACGAGCGGCGCGGCGGCGAGCGCCTGCTCCGGCGTCAGGCCCGGGCGCACCTCGTCGGGGCGGGTCACGTTGGTCACCGCGTTCGGGTTGGCCATCGGCGCCACATCGTCCGCAGCCACCTCCGACACGGCCTTGACGTGGCTGAGGATCGTATCCAGCTGGCCGGCGAACTCGTCGAGTTCGGCGTCGGTCAGCGCGAGCCGGGACAACCGGGCGAGGTGCGCGACCTCGTCACGGGAGATGGCAGGCACCTTCGGTGACCCCTTTCCGATGAAGAAACGAACGTCCCGTCCAGGGTAGTGCGTGCCGACCGGGACGGTTTCGCCGGTTCCCCGGACCCGCGCCGACCGCCCGCCGTGTTGCAGTTCGGAGAAACACCTGTGTCGTTCGTGTGACAACGACCGCGTGACCGGCGGTTTCCTGTCCCGTCTCGGCGCAGCACCGCCGGACCGGCATCCGGCGGTGCTGCGGGGGTGAAAAGATGGTGTCCGTCGCCGGCCGAGCGCCTCGGCCGTGACTTCGGAATCGGGGAAAGGACGCACGTGTCGTACCTGTTACGCGTCCAGCTTCCCGACCGGCCGGGCAGCCTCGGTTCACTCGCCGTCGCGCTCGGTTCGGTCGGTGCGGACATCCTCTCGCTGGACGTCGTCGAACGCGGCGCCGGCTTCGCGATCGACGATCTCGTCGTCGACGTCGACGCCGGGTCGCTGCCGGACACGCTCATCACGGCCGCCGAACGCCTCGAGGGCGTGACGGTGGACTCGATCCGTCCCTATGCGGGAATCCTCGACACCCACCGCGAACTCGAGCTGATCGATCAGGTCGCCACCGCGCGCCACGATCGGCTGCAGGTGCTCGTCGACGGGGCGCCCCGGGTGCTGCGCGTCGGCTGGGCGACCGTCGTCGACACCGGCCCGTACGGGGTGTACCGGGTGGTCGGCAGTTCCGGCGCCCCCGAGACCCGGCCGGCGGAGGTGCCGTGGATGCCGCTCGAGAAGCCGATGCTGCTCGACCACGAGGGCGAGTGGGTGCCCGACCTGTGGCGAGCGATGAACACGACCCTGGCGGCGGCGCCCCTGGGGACCCAGGGCCGGGTGCTGATGCTCGGCCGGCCCGGCGGCCCGGAGTTCCGCCCGTCCGAGGTGGCCCGGCTCGGCTACCTGGCCGGCATCATCGGAACCGTCCTCGGCTGAGCGGAACGGCTCAGACCAGCTCCCGGACCAGGGTGCTCAGCTCGACGCCGGGCACCGGCGCCCAGTCCCGCTCGGGGACGGGGACGAATCCGTTGCGGTCGTAGATGCGGCGCGCGTCGACCATGTCCGGCTGCGTGGAGAGCACCACGGCGCGATCGCCGCGGTCGTAGGCGGTGTCGAGGACGTGCCGCACCAGCGCCGACCCGACACCCCGGCCCCGCGCCGACGGCGCGACGGCCAGCATCCGGAACTCGAGCTCGCCCTTCTCGGCGATGTGGGCGAAGCGCGACGCCGGCTCCGCCAGCGTCACGGACCCGACGATCTCGCCGTCGGCGAGCGCGACCACCACCTCGGCGTGCTTGTCGCGGGCGGCGGTGTCGCGCAGACGCTCGGCGTACGGGTCGTCGGGCTCGACGAATCCGCCGCCGACGTACACGTCGACGGTGAGGGCGCCGACGGCGTCGTACTCGTCCGGGCTCACGCGTCTGATCTCGATCACTGGAGGACTATCCCAGTGCCCGCCCCTTCCGCCCAAACGGTTTCCGGGCGATCTCCGTCACACCGGCTCCGGCCGCCGGTCAGCTCTCGAGCTCGCCGAACTCCTCCTCGATCGCGTCCTGGCCACCCGAGACGCCGTCCGGGCCGAGTTCGAGCAGCCGGCGGAACCCGTCCTCGTCGAGGACGGGGATGCCCAGCTCGGCCGCCTTGTCGGCCTTCGTTCCCGGGGCATCGCCGACGACGACGAACGCGGTCTTCTTCGACACCGAACCGGCCGCCTTGCCGCCGCGGAGCAGGATCGCCTCCTTGGCCTGATCCCGCGAGAAGCCCTCGAGCGATCCGGTGACCACGATCGACAGGCCCTCAAGGGTGCGTTCGATGGATTCGTCGCGCTCGTCGAGCATGCGCACCCCCGCCGCGCGCCACTTCTCGACGATCGCGACGTGCCAGTCGACGGCGAACCATTCACCCAGGGCCGCAGCGATGGTCGGTCCCACCCCCTCGACGGCGGCGAGCTCGTCCACGGACGCCTCGCGGATCCGGTCGAGGCTGCCGAACTCGGTGGCCAGCGCCCGTGCGGCGGTCGGGCCGACGTGCCGGATCGACAGTGCCACCAGCACCCGCCACAGCGGCTTGTCCTTGGCTGCTTGGAGATTCGCCAGCAGGCGCTTGCCGTTGGCGGACAGCGCCCCCGCCTTGGTGCGGAAGAGCGACGTCCGCAGCAGGTCCTCGGCGGTCAGGTCGAACAGGTCACCCTCGTCGGCGATCACCCCGGCCTCGAGCAGCGCGGTGGCCGCCTCGTAGCCGAGCGCCTCGATGTCGAATGCGCCGCGGCCCGCGACGTGGAAGACCCGCTCACGCAACTGCGCGGGGCAGTGCCGCTGGTTGGGGCAGCGCAGGTCCACGTCACCCTCCTTGGCGGGGGCGAGCGGTGTCCCGCACTCGGGGCATTCGGTGGGCATGACGAACTCGCGTTCGGTGCCGTCGCGCAGGTCCACCACGGGGCCGAGCACCTCGGGGATGACGTCACCGGCCTTGCGCAGCACCACCGTGTCGCCGATGAGCACGCCCTTGCGGGCCACCTCCGCCGCGTTGTGCAGGGTGGCGAGGGAGACCGTCGACCCGGCCACCGTGACCGGTTCCATGTAGGCGAACGGGGTGACCCGGCCCGTGCGGCCGACGCTGACGCGGATGTCGAGCAACGTGGTGGTCACCTCCTCCGGCGGGTACTTGTAGGCGATCGCCCACCGGGGTGCGCGCGAGGTGGTGCCGAGCCGGCGCTGCAGGGACACCTCGTCGACCTTGACGACGAGCCCGTCGATCTCGTGTTCGACGTCGTGGCGGTGCTCGCCCCAGTACCGCATCCGGGCGACGACCTCCTCGACGCCGACGACGCGGGCGGTGTGCCCGGAGACGGGCAACCCCCAGGCGGCGAGGGCGGCGTAGGACTGCGACAGCGACACCGGCTCGAATCCCTCGACGCGGCCGAGCCCGTGGCAGATCATCCCGAGGCGGCGCCGCGCGGTCACCGCGGGGTTCTTCTGCCGCAGCGATCCGGCCGCGGTGTTGCGCGGATTGGCGAACGGGGCCTTGCCCTCGGCGACAAGGGCGGCGTTGAGCGCGTGGAAGTCCTCGAGCCGGAAGTACACCTCGCCCCGCACCTCGAGAACCCGGGGGACGGGAAATTCCTCGGTGGCGGTGAGCCTTTCGGGGATGTCGTCGATCGTGAGGGCATTGAGCGTGACCTCCTCGCCGGTGCGGCCGTCGCCGCGGGTGGCGGCACGGCGCAAGCGGCCGTCCTCGTACACCAGACTCAGCGCGACGCCGTCGATCTTCACCTCGCACAGGTAGTGCAGGTCCGGACCCGTCTCGGCCTCGACGCGGGAAACCCAGGCGCGCAGTTCGTCCTCGGTGAAGACGTTGTCGAGGCTGAGCATCCGCTCGAGGTGGTCGACGGCGGTGAAGTCGGTGGCGAAGCCCCCACCGACGAGCTGCGTCGGGGAGTCCGGGACGCGCAGGTCCGGGTAGTCGTCCTCGAGCTGCTTCAGCGCGCCGAGCAACTGGTCGAAGGCGCCGTCGGAGATGATCGGCGCGTCGCGCACGTAGTAGCGGAACTGGTGCTCGCGCACCTCCTCCGCGAGCTGCTGCCAGCGCTCGCGCACGTCGGGCGGAGCTTGGGTGGGCGCGTCCGTCGATTCACTCACGCCGGAAAGACTAGTCGAGCGATACGACGTTCCCGGCCGCTGCGGAGCCGAGCGATTCCGGGTCGTCCGCGAACGCGGCGGCGACGTCGCGGGCGAGGCGCAGCGCCCGGCGCGCCCACGTGGGATCGGCGCCGGCCAGGCCGCAGCGCGGGGTGACCCCCACCGAGCGCAGCGTGGCGCGGGGGAAGCCCAGCCGGTCGATCAGCGTGATCGCGGGGGCCGCGACGTCACGCCAGGTGGGGACAGCCGTCTCGGGTGCGGTGGACGGCACCAGCCCGAGCAGGAGGGTGGTTCCGGCGTCGATCAGCTCACCGATACCGTCGAGGTCGGCGGCGGTGAGCTGCGCGACGTCGAGGGCGACGGCGTCGACGCCGCTGCGGCGCAGCAACCCGGTGGGCACGTCGGCGGCGCAGCAGTGCACCGCGACGGGGCGGCCGATCGCCGCGATCGCGGCCTCGAGCAGGTGCTGCGCCTCCGGCTCGGGGAGCGCCGGCACCGATTCGAGCTTCGTGCGTCCGGTCAGGGTCCCGGCGAGGACGGCGGGCAGCGCAGGCTCGTCGAGCTGGACCACCACGTGGGCGCCGAGGCGGCGGGTCAGTTCCGCGGCGTGCCGCGCCAGGCCCTCGCCGAGGGACTCGGCGACGTCGCGCACGGCGCCGCGATCGGTGAGCACCCGCCGGCCCCCGGCCAGCTCGGCGTGCGCGGCGAGGGTGAACGGGCCGGCGGACTGCACCTTCAGGAATCGACCGGGACCGAGACCCGCTGTCTCCCATGCCTCTTCGAGTGCATCGAGATCTCGGCGCAGCAGATCCCCGGCGCGGGCGGCGACCGCGCCGCGGCGACCGCCGAGCCGGTACCCGGTGGTGGACGTGTCGAGGTGCAGGTCGACCAGCAACGCGCCGGTGCGGCCGATGAGATCGGCCCCGAGCCCGCGGGCCGGCAGCTCGACCAGGTGCGGCAACGCCTCGAGCTCGCCGAGCACGGTCGCGGCCGATTCCCGGGCGTCGGTGCCGGGCCACGACCCGATGCCGGTCGCGACGCCGGACCAGGGGTTCGGGATGTTCGCGGTCACCGGGACGTGGCCGCCGTGCCGGTACCGACGATGGTGCCGCTGCCGAGGACGACGTCGCCGCCCGCGTCCGGCCGGTACAGCACCACGGCCTGTCCGGTGGCGACGCCGGTGAGCGGTTCGCGCAGGGTCACCTCGAGACCGGTGCCGGCGGGCTCGGCGACGGCCGCCGCGACACCGCCGTGCGCGCGGACCTGCACGACGCATTCGACCGGTCCGGCCGGCGCGGCCCCGCTCGTCCACACCGCGCGCTCGGCACTGATCGCCCACACCTTCAGGTCTTCCGCGGAGCCCACCTTCACCGTGCCGGTGTCCGGCTCGATCGCGGTGACGTAGCGGGGGCGGCCGTCCGCGCCGGGGCCGGCGATGCCCAGGCCCTTGCGCTGTCCGACCGTGAAGCCGTGCACCCCTTCGTGTTCGGCGAGCACGGCGCCGGACCGGGCGTCGACGACGCGGCCGGGACGCACCCCGATGCGGGCACCGAGGAAGGCGCGGGTGTCACCGGAGGGGATGAAGCAGATGTCGTGACTGTCGGGCTTGTCCGCGACCGCGAGACCGCGCTCGGCCGCTTCGGCGCGGATCCGCTCCTTCGGGGTGTCCCCGACCGGGAACATCGCACGCGCGAGCTGGTCGGCCGTCAGCACACCGAGCACGTACGACTGGTCCTTGCCGGCGTCGACCGCGCGACGCAGGACACCGTCGTCGAGCCGGGCGTAGTGGCCGGTGGCGACCGCGTCGAAGCCGAGGGCGACGGCCCGGTCGGCGAGGGCCGCGAACTTGATCTTCTCGTTGCAGCGCAGGCACGGATTGGGGGTCTGGCCGGCGGCATAGGACTCGACGAAGTCGTCGATGACGTCCTCCTTGAACCGGTCGGCGAAATCCCAGACATAGAACGGGATTCCGAGCACGTCGGCGGCGCGGCGCGCATCCCCGGCGTCCTCCTTGGAGCAGCAGCCCCGCGACCCGGTCCGCAGCGTGCCCGGCGCCGTGGACAGCGCCAGGTGCACGCCGACCACGTCGTGGCCGGCGTCGACCGCGCGGGCCGCGGCCACCGCCGAGTCCACGCCACCGCTCATTGCCGCGAGCACCCTCATCGACGTCACCTCTCTCGACTACCGGCGCCGGCCAGTCCGGCGGCCCGCGCCCGTCCCACCACCTGCGGCAGCGCCGCCACAACGGCCTCCACGTCGGCGCGAGTCGACGTGTGGCCCAACGAGAATCGCAACGACCCGCGGGCCGTGCGGGGGTCCGCCCCCATCGCGACGAGCACATGGCTCGGCCGCGCCACCCCGGCGGTGCAGGCCGAACCGGTCGAGCACTCGATCCCGGCCGCGTCCAGCAGCATGAGCAGCGAATCGCCCTCGCAGCCGGGGAAGGTGAAGTGTGCATTGCCGGGCAGGCGGTCCGCGCCGCGCGGGCCGTTGAGGACCGCGTCCGGGACCACGGCCGTCACACCGGCGATCAGTTCGTCGCGCAGCGTCGTGAGCGCGACGGTGCGTTCGCCGAGTTCGACCGTCGCCTCGCGCAGCGCCGCGGCCATGCCGGCGATCCCGGCGGTGTCGTGGGTTCCCGACCGTACGTCGCGCTCGTGTCCGCCGCCGTGGGTGAGGGGCACGCACGGCACCTGCCGGCCCAGCAGCAGGGCACCGACACCCTGGGGACCGCCGAACTTGTGCGCGGCGATCGTCATGGCGGCCAGCCCGCTCGCGGCGAAGTCGACGGGCAGATGGCCGACCGCCTGCACGGCGTCGCTGTGCACGGGCACCCCGTACTCGGCGGCGACCGCGGTGAGCTCGGCGACGGGCATCACGGTGCCCACCTCGTTGTTGGCCCACATCACCGACACCAGGGCCGTCTCGTCGGCGTGCTCGGCGAGGGCCATCCGCAGCGCATCCGGCTCGACGCGTCCGTCGGCGTCGACGGCCAGCCAGGTCACCTCGGCGCCCTCGTGCGCGACGAGCCACTCGACGGCATCGAGCACGGCGTGGTGCTCGACGGCGCTCGCGATCACCCGGCGACGGCGCGGATCGGCGTCGCGGCGCGCCCAGTAGATGCCCTTGACCGCGAGGTTGTCGCCCTCGGTGCCGCCCGAGGTGAAGACGACCTCGGAGGGACGCGCACCGAGGTCCGCGGCGATGGACTCCCGGGCCTCCTCGATGCGGCGCCGCGCCGCGCGGCCCGACCCGTGGAGGGACGACGCGTTGCCGACCGTCGCGAAGATCTCCGTCATCGCCGACACGGCCGCGGGCAGCATCGGGGTGGTCGCGGCGTGATCGAGGTAGACGGTCGTCGAGGTGCCGGAGGCTCCGGCGGGGTTCGAGGTCATGACCGAACCAGGATAGCGGGTCGGGGCTCGCGCCCGTCGCGCTCACCGTCCGGCCCGGAGCTCCTCGCGACCACGGGTGTCGTGCGCGGCGGCGGCCCGGCCGAGCCTGGCGAACTCGGCGCCGTCGTCGTGCCGCCGGCGCGCGGACCGTTCACACCGCGCGGCGAGGTCGCGGCGATCGGAGCCGGGCCGCTCGAGCGGGGCGAGCACCACCTCCGCCACCACGCCCCGGTGCCGCAGGAGCCGTCGCAGCGACGCTCCCATCGTCTCGTCGCCGACGAACGCCGGACCGGTGGCGATCGTCCCGGCGGCGTCGGCGTACCGGAGCCCGACCGGCTGCACCGGGCGCTGCGCGTCGATCGCCGCCTGGAACAGTGCCGGACGGAACCCGCCGTACGCCCTGCCGCACCACGTCGTGCCCTCCGGGAACGCCGCGATCCGCTCCCCCGCCAGGAGGCGGTCGCGGATCCGCGACACCACGACGGGCAGGTCGCGCAGACGCTCGCGCTCGATGGGTATGACCCGCATGCGGCGGGCCAGCGCGCCGAGCAGTCCACTCGAGCAGGTCGCTGCGCGCGACGAACCCTGCCGGGGCAACCGCGGTGAGCACCAGCACGTCGGTCCAGGACACGTGCGGGGCGACGACGAGCACGCCCCCGCCTCCCCCGTCGCCGCGGTCCCGCAGGTCGGTCACCGTCAGCCGCAGCCCGGCACAACGCAGCAGGACGCGGGCGAACGCACGCTGGGCGGCGAGGCGCCCCGGGCGGGGCAGGAGCCGGCCGGCGGTCAGCAACGGGGCGGTCGCCAGCACCGCCACCACGAGCACCCAGCGCGCCGCCGCCGTGACGAAACTCACTCGCCCCGGATCGGCCGGAAGGCAGCCGGTGCCGCAGGGACTGGCCGGCATCCAGGCGTGGGCGCGGGTGTTCACGCCCGCGCTCCTGCGGCCGCCTCGGCGCTCTCGGCGGCGGTCCGCAGCCGCTCGAGGTAGCGCGCGTTGGCTCCGGCGAGGCTCTGCAGCGCGACGAAGTCGGCCACCCCGAAGTCGGGGTCGTGGGCGGGCTCGCCGCAGATGCGAGCACCGAGCCGCAGATACCCGCGCAGCAGCGGCGGCAGCACCGGCCGCGCGGGGGACGGGATGTCGTCGAGGGGGCGGCCGTCGACGACGACCGGGGTCCGGGGAAGCACCCGCCGGGCCGGCTCGACGGAGTGCCGGGCCAGCAGCACGTCGCGCACTCCCCGGACGTTGGCGCCGGGCACGTCGGACGGGTGGGTGCGCATCGGCACCGACACGCACCCCATGACCCAGTTGTGCCCGGTGAGTTGCAGGTAGTGCAGGATCCCGGCCCACATCAGCGACAGGACCGAGCCGGAGCGGTGGGCGGGGTCGACGCAGGCGCGGCCCATCTCCACCGCCCGCAGACCGTCGGGATCGAGGGCGGTGAGATCGAATTCGGTGGCGGTGTAGTAGCCCCCGGCGGCGCGTGCGGCCTCCGGCGGCAGCATCCGGTAACAGCCCACCACCGCGCCGGTGTGGTTCTCGCGCACCAACAGGTGGTCGCAGTACTCGTCGAAGCGGTCGGCGTCGAGGCCCGCGGGCATGCCTGCCGGGAGGTGGAATCCGGGTTCGGCGGCGAAGACGCGGTAACGCAGCCGCTGTGCGGCCTCGCGATGTTCGCGGTCGGCGGACACGAGCAGGGAGTACCGCGGCCCCGACAGCACCGCCTCCGACAGCCCCGGGTTCCGGGCCGGCACCAGCAAAGTGGTCATGGCGCAATGTGTATCGAGCCGGTACGTCGCGGCAGGGGCGGCACGGTGTCGCCTCCGTGCACGTCCGGTGAACATGCCCGGGTACGCGTGCGGCCCCGCACCCTGGACGGGTGCGGGGCCGCGGCGGGACCTCGGGATCAGCCCTTGTGCTTCTTGATCTCCTCGGTCAGCTGCGGAGCGACGTTGAACAGGTCACCCACGACGCCGTAGTCCGCGATCTCGAAGATCGGGGCCTCTTCGTCCTTGTTGACCGCGACGATCGTCTTGGACGTCTGCATGCCGGCCCGGTGCTGGATGGCGCCGGAGATGCCCAGCGCCACATACAGCTGCGGCGAGACGGTCTTGCCGGTCTGACCGACCTGGAACTGACCCGGGTAGTAGCCGGAGTCGACGGCGGCGCGAGAGGCACCGACGGCGGCACCGAGCGAGTCGGCGAGGTCCTCGACGACGCTGAACTTGTCGGCGCTGCCGACGCCGCGGCCGCCGGAGACGACGATCGACGCCTCGGTCAGCTCGGGACGGTCGCCGCCCACGATCGGGTTGCGCGCGGTGATCTTGACCGCGTTCTCCTCCTGCGCCGGCACCTCGACGTCCACGCGCTCGGCGGCGCCGGCCTGCGGCTGCGCCTCGACGGCACCCGGACGCACGGAGACGACCGGCACCTCGCCGTTGGCCTTGGCGTCGACGGTGTACGCGCCACCGAAGATCGAGTGCACGGCCGAACCGTCGGACTTGACGTCGATGACGTCGCAGAGCAGACCGGAGCCGATGCGCGCGGCGAGGCGGCCCGACACCTCCTTGCCCTCGACGCTGGCGGCGGTGATCACCGCGGCGGGGCTGGCGGACTCCACGAGCGAGGCCAGCACGTCGACCTTCGGGGTCACCAGGTAGCCCTCGATGTCGTCGGACTCGGCGGCGTAGACCTTGGCGGCGCCGGCGGCGGCGAGCGCGTCCTGCAGCTTGTCGGCGGTGCCGGCCGGACCGGTCACGACCGCGGCGGGCTCACCCAGCGCACGGGCGGCGGTGATCAGCTCGGTGCTGACCTTCTTCAGCGCGCCCTCGGCGTGCTCGACGAGCACGAGTACTTCTGCCATTGCTCTTTCTCTCCCTTGGGTATGTCTGCTGTGTCGCGTGGGCGCGATCAGATGATCTTCTGGCCGACGAGGTACGCGGCGATCTTGCTGCCGCCGTCACCCTCGTCCGCGACGCGCTCACCAGCGGTACGCGGGGGCTTCGGGCTGACACCGGTGACGGTGCTGCCGGCGTTGGCCACGCCGAAGATCTCGGGGTCGAGCCCGATGTCGGCGAGAGTGAGGGCCTGAACTTCCTTCTTCTTGGCGGCCATGATGCCCTTGAAGGACGGGAAGCGGGGCTCGTTGATCTTCTCGGTGACCGAGACGATGGCCGGCAGCGTGGCCTCGAGGGTGAAGACACCCTCGTCGGTCTCGCGCTCGCCGCTGACCTTGCCGTCGGCGACGGTGAGCTTGCGCATGTGGGTCAGCTGCGGCAGGCCGAGGTACTCGGCGATGATCGCCGGCACGGCGCCCATCCGGCCGTCGGTGGCCTCGTTGCCGGCGATGACCAGGTCGACGCCCTCGATCTGGCCGAGAGCCGCCGCGAGCGCGTACGCGGTCTGGATCGCGTCGGAGCCGTGGATGGCCGGGTCGTTGAGGTGGATGGCCTTGTCGGCACCCATGGACAGCGCCTTGCGGATCGCGTCGGTGGCGCGGTCCGGACCGGCGGTGAGCACGGTGACCTCCCCGCCGTCGCGCTCCTTGATGAGCAGGGCTTCCTCGACGGCGCGCTCGTTGATCTCGTCGAGCACCGCGTCGGCGGCCTCGCGATCGAGCGTGAAGTCGCCGTCGCTGAGCTTGCGCTCGGACCACGTGTCGGGGACCTGCTTGATCAAAACGACGATGTTCGTCATGGGTCTACGTCGACCTCCTGTGTATGACTGCCTGGGATCGGCGAGGCGCAACGCCTTGACCGAGCTCTCGTGCTTCGCACGGGGGTGTGCGATAGATTACCTCACGCTAAGTTACCCGCTGGTAACTTGGAGGGGAACCTCGTTCACCATAACCACACGAAGGGAGCCGCACGGCTGTGATCTGGACCACCGATGACGAGGTCGACAAAGGTGGGGCTAATGTCTGGGCGGTGAGCGAATCCCCCGTCCCCGCCGGCGACGCCCCTCAACTGCCACTCACCGGCGAGCGCACCGTTCCCGGCATCGCGGAGGAGAACTACTGGTTCCGCCGCCACGAGGTGGTCTACCGCGACCTGCTGCCCCGGTGCGCCGGCCGCACCGTGCTCGAGGCGGGCGCCGGCGAGGGCTACGGCGCCGACATGATCGCGGGCGTCGCCACCGCCGTCGTCGGCCTCGACTACGACGAGAGCGCCGTCGCGCATGTGCGCGCCCGCTACCCGCGCGTGGACATGCGGCACGCCAACCTCGCCTACCTGCCCCTCGCCGACGCCTCCGTGGACGTTGTCGTCAACTTCCAGGTCATCGAGCACCTGTGGGACCAGTCCGGGTTCCTGCGCGAATGCCACCGCGTGCTCCGGGACGGCGGCGAACTGCTGATCAGCACCCCCAACCGCATCACGTTCTCCCCCGGCCGCGACACCCCGCTCAACCCGTTCCACACCCGCGAGCTGAACGCCGCCGAACTCACCGAACTGCTCGAGGGAGCCGGCTTCCGCGTCGCCCTGACGACCGGGGTGCACCACGGCCCCGCCCTGCGCGCCCTCGATGCCAAGCACGGCGGCTCCTTCATCGACGCCCAGATCGAGCGCGCTCTCGCCGGCGAGCCCTGGCC
Source organism: Rhodococcus sp. YH1 (assembly GCF_009939605.1). Classification (NCBI taxonomy): domain Bacteria; kingdom Bacillati; phylum Actinomycetota; class Actinomycetes; order Mycobacteriales; family Nocardiaceae; genus Rhodococcus; species Rhodococcus sp. YH1. Next base: position 68,935 of record NZ_WVTE01000233.1, read on the forward strand.
CGCCGGCCTGACCGCAGACGTCGCGGCCGTGACGGTCGACGACTTCCTCCTCGCGCCCGAGAACATCGACGCCAGTCTGGATCTCGTCGCGATCGCGGTGAAGGATCCGGCGCGGTGACCACTCCCGCCACCCGGCGGGAACCGGGACTGTTCGCGCTGGTGCTGCACTCGCACCTGCCGTGGCTCGCCCACCACGGTCGCTGGCCGGTCGGCGAGGAATGGCTCTACCAGTCCTGGGCCGCGACGTATCTCCCGGTGACCGACGTCCTGCGCCGGCTTGCCGCCGAGGGCCGCACGCGCCTGGTCACCCTCGGGGTGACGCCCGTGCTCGCCGCTCAGCTCGACGACCCCCACTGCCTGACCGGGATGCACCACTGGCTCGGCAACTGGCAGCTGCGCGCCCACGAGGCCGCGGGCATGCGGGAGCCGGCCTACCGTGCGCTCGGAGCCCGCGAGCACCGGCATGCCGCCGCAGCCCTCGAACAGTTCGAAACCCGTTGGCGTCACGGCGGATCCCCGGTGTTCCGCGAACTCGTCGACGCCGAGGCGGTCGAACTGCTGGGCGGGCCGCTGGCCCATCCCTTCCAGCCTCTGCTCGATCCCCGCCTGCGGGCGTTCTCCCTCGCCGAGGGACTGGCCGACGCGCATGCCCGCTGGGCGCACACACCGCAGGGCATCTGGGCGCCCGAGTGCGCGTTCACCCCCGGCATGGAGGCCGGATACGCCGCCGCCGGCGTCGGGCACTTCATGGTGGACGGTCCCGCCCTGCGCGGCGACACCACGCTCGGCCGGACCGTGTGGGACTCCGACGTCGTCGCCTTCGGCCGGGATCTGCAGGTGTCCTACCGGGTCTGGTCGCCGAAGTCCGGCTACCCGGGCCACCCCGCCTACCGGGACTTCCACACCTACTGCCACGACACCGGGCTCAAGCCCGCCCGCGTGACCGGCCGCACCGTCGCCCCACAGGACAAGGCGCCCTACGACCCCGATCTGGCGTCCGCGGCCGTCGACCGCCACGTGGCCGACTTCGTCGACACGATCCGCCGCCGACTGCGCCGCGAGTCCGACCGCATCGGGCGCGACGCCCTGGTGGTCGCCGCCTTCGACACCGAGCTGTTCGGCCACTGGTGGCACGAGGGCCCGCTGTTTCTCGAACGGCTGCTCCGGGCGCTGCCGGAGGCGGGCATCGAGGTGGGCACTCTCGCCGACGCACGCGACCGCGGGTACGTGGGAGCACCCGTCGACCTGCACGACACCTCGTGGGGGTCCGGGAAGGACTGGCGGGTGTGGGCCGGCGAGCAGGTTCGCGACCTCGTACAGCTCGACGAGGAGGTCGTGCGCACCACGCTCGACACCCTGGACAAGGCCCGCGGCGCCGCCGGGGCCGGCCGCCCCGCGCTGCGCAACCGGGTGCACGACCAGATGCTGCGCGAGGCGCTGCTGACGGTGTCGAGCGACTGGGCATTCATGGTCAGCAAGGACACCGCGGCCGGATACGCGCGGGACCGGGCCCACAAGCACGCCCACGCGTTGCGCGAGATCGCCGCGGCGGTCGCCGCAGGCCGCGACGAGACGGCGGCGCGCCTGGCCGCCGGCTGGAACCGGGCCGACAATCTGTTCCCCGGGCTCGACGCCCGCCGCCTGCCCGACCGGATGGGAGCCCCCTCGTGAAGGTGCTGATCGTCTCCTGGGAGTACCCGCCCGTCGTCGTCGGCGGCCTCGGCCGGCACGTGCACCACCTCGCCACCGAGCTCGCCGCCGCCGGCCACGAGGTGGTCGTGCTCTCCCGGCGGCCCACCGGCACGGACGCCACCACCCACCCCACGATCAGCCACATCGCCGAGGGCGTGCTCGTGGTGGCCGTCGCCGAGGACCCACCGCACTTCGACTTCGGCGAGGACATGCTCGCCTGGACGCTCGCGATGGGTCATGCCATGGTGCGGGCGGGGCTGAGCCTGACCAAGGGCGGCATCGGCGACGGCTGGTACCCGGACGTGGTGCACGCGCACGACTGGCTCGTCGCACACCCCGCCGTCGCGCTCGCCGAGTTCTTCGACGTACCGCTGGTGTCCACCCTGCACGCAAGCGAGGCCGGCCGGCACAGCGGCTGGCTGTCGGGCCGCGTGAACCGGCAGGTGCACTCGGTGGAGTGGTGGCTCGCCAACGAATCCGATCGGCTCATCACGTGTTCGGCATCGATGAACGAGGAGGTCGCCGCGCTCTACGGGCCGGACCTGCCGCCGGCGACGGTGATCCGCAACGGAATCGACGTCACCGCGTGGTCCTACCGGGAGCGGGCGCCGCGTTCCGGGCCGCCGCAGCTGCTGTTCGTCGGCCGCCTCGAGTACGAGAAGGGCGTGCAGGACGCGATCGCCGCCCTGCCCCGGATCCGGCGCACGCATCCCGGCACCACCCTCGTCGTCGCCGGGGAGGGCACGCAGTTCGACTGGCTGCGCGAGCAGGCGCGCGTGCACCGCGTCGCGCGGTCGGTGACGTTCGTCGGCAACCTCGACCGCATCGAGCTGCTCGGGTGGCTGCACCGCGCCGATGCGATCGTCCTGCCGAGCCGCTACGAGCCGTTCGGGATCATCGCCCTCGAGGCCGCGGCCGCCGGGACGCCACTCGTCGCGTCGACGGCCGGCGGCCTGGGGGAGGCCGTCGTCGACGGCTCGACCGGCCTCTCGTTCCCACCCGGCGACGTCGCGGGGCTGGCGTCGGCGGTCCGGCGGACCCTCGACGACCCCGCGGCCGCCCAGCGACGGGCGCGGGCGGCGCGCGAGCGGCTCACGGAGGACTTCGACTGGCGGCTGGTGGCCACCGAGACCGCCCGGGTGTACTCCGAGGCGAAGCGTCGTGTGCGCCATCCGCTTCCGCGACCGACGATTCCCCAGCGGCCGTTGCCCGGCCGGTGACCGGCGCTGCCGGCCCGCGTCACCGGGACGGCAGCAGCGGAGGCTCGCGGTGCGCCCAGGGCCGGGCCCGCTCGAGCTGTGCCGCGAGCGACAGCAGCAGTCCCTCCGAGCCCAGCGGCCCGAGAAACTGCACGCCCAACGGCAATCCCGCCGCGGTCCAGTGCAGTGGCACCGAGATCGCCGGGCGCCCGGTGATGTTCGCGAGCTGGGTGTACGGCGTCCGGGCGAGGTTCTCGTCGACGATGCGGTCCATCAGCCCGGCCCACCGCGCCGCGCGGCCCAGCCGCGCCGTCACGATCAGGCGCGCGGCCCCCTGGAGCGCGGGCGGCGTGGCCAGTTCCCCCACGCGCGCCGGCGGATACGCCAGGGTCGGCGTGAGCAGCAGGTCGTACCGCTCGTGGAACGCGCCGAGCTGCTGCGTATACCCGTTCCACCGGCGCAGCGAGGCGAGATAGTCCGAGGGCCGCACGGAGTCGCCGAGCGCGGCGAGGAACCGCGTGTCGGGCTCGAACGCGTCGGGGGCGCACCCGGTGCGCAGGCGCGCCTGCCGGACGTCGGCGGCGAGCCAGGCGAACCACATCGTCAGCCAGTCGGTGGACAGCCGCCGCTCGTCGATCCCCGTCGCCGCGGGTTCGACGGCGTGGCCCAGCTCGGCGAGCAGCGCCGCGGCGTTCTCGACGGCCGTGACGGCCTCCGGGTCGACGCCGGTGCCGATCGGGGAGTCCGTCGCGAACCCGATGCGCAGCGTCCGCGGTGGGGTACTCGCCGCGGACGCATACGACTCCTGCGGTGCCGCCGTGAGATAGGGCCCGTTCGGGTCCGGACCGGCCAGCACGTCGAGCATGGCTGCCGCGTCGCGCACCGTGCGCGTGACGACCCCGTTGCTGACCGCCCCGTGCCGGTCCTCGTCCACCTCGGGTCCGCTCGGCACCAGGCCCCGGCCCGGTTTGAGCCCGACCAGCCCGCAGCAGGCGGCCGGAATGCGGATCGAGCCGCCGCCGTCGTTCGCGCCGGCCGCCGGGACCACGCCGGCGGCGACCGCCGCCGCGGATCCGCCGGAGGACCCGCCCGGCGTGTGCGCGGGATTCCACGGGTTGCGGGTGGGACCGTTCGCCACCGGCTCGGTCACCCCCTTGACCCCGAACTCCGGAGTGTTCGTCTTGCCGAAGAGGACGAGGCCCGCGTCCAGCCAGCGATCGACGACCACCGCGTTGCGCACGGCGGGCAGCTCCGCCAGGGACCTGCTCCCGCTGCCGGTCGGAATCCCCGCGACGTCCTGGAGAAGATCCTTGACCAGGAACGGCACCCCCGCGAACGGACCCTCGAGGCGCTCCGCGGCCCGGCTGCGCGCCTGCTCGTCGAGCCGGCGCACGACGGTGTTCAGTGTGGGCTCCACCGCGTCGAGCCGGGCGAGGGCCGCGTCGAGCAGTTCGCGCGGCGTGACCTCGCGGCGGGTGACGAGTTCGGCGAGCCCCACGGCGTCGTAGCGGCGGTAGTCGGCGTAGTCCATCGCAGGCGCCCCGGATCAGGAACCGGGTTCCGCCGCCGGTTCGCGGCCCGCCTTCTTGCGCGCGATGTCCTCGAGCGCGGCGACGTACGCGGCCCGGTCGGCGGCACCGGACTCCCAGTCCGTGCGGCGGTTCCTGACCACCTTGGCCGGCGATCCGACCGCGATGCTGTAGTCCGGGATGTCGCCCTTGACCACCGCGTGCGCGCCGAGGACGCAGCCGCGGCCGGTGCGGGTGCCGCGCAGCACCGTGACCTTCGTCGCGATCCAGGTGTCGGGTCCGATCCGCACGGGGCTCTTGACGATCCCCTGATCCTTGATCGGGTACGTGATGTCCTCGGTGCGGTGGTCGAAGTCGCAGATGTAGCACCAGTCGGCGACGAGTGTGGAGGCGCCGATCTCGATGTCGAGGTAGGTGTTGACGACGTTGTCCTTGCCGAAGACCACCTTGTCGCCGATGCGCAGCGACCCCTCGTGACAGCGGATGGCATTGCCGTCGCCGATGTGCACCCACCGGCCGATCTCGAGCCGGGACAGCTCGGGGACGGAATGGATCTCGACGTTCTTGCCGAGGAACACCATGCCGCGCAGGATCACGTGCGGGTTGGCGAGCTTGAACTTGGCGAGCCGGTAGTACCGGACCAGGTACCACGGCGTGTACGCCTTGTGCGCCAGCACCCATCGCAGCGAATCGACGGTCAGGAATCGGGCCTGATCGGGATCCCGCCGACGAGAACCCCGCCACCTCGTGCGCAACGGTGCGCCCCACATGCTCGTCATGGTTGCCAGCGTACGGTCCGCCTCGCGCATCGAGTGCGCCACCCGGCCCGATAGTGTGGCCCATCGGGTCATTCGAGCCATGGCGAGGAGATGAGTGATGCGGGCTGCCCTGCGGACGGTGATGCTGACGGCCTCGGCGGCACTGGTGTTGACCGGATGCGGCAGCGACGGCGGCCCGGTCGACGTCCTCGCCGCCGGGGCGTGGCCGGGTCGGTACGCCGACGCCCGCAACAGCAACACCGCGCCCGCCGACGGGCTGCGCGACCTCGCGCCCGCCTGGTCACGTCCGCTCGGCGGCGCCGTCACCGCGCCCGCGAGCGTCGCGGCGAACGGACAGATCTTCGTCACCGCCGCGACCGCCGCCGGCTGCAACCTCGTCTCGTTCCAGATCGACACCGGCCGCAAGCGCTGGTGCACCCGCCTCGCGCCGGGTGTCACCGGGGTGACTCCCACCGCCGACGGCGTGGCCAACATCTACGTCGGCGAGGAGGGGGCGATGGTGTCGTTCAACGAGCACGGCCAGCGGCGCTGGCGGATCCCGGTGAGCGGGACGCCGGGCACCGCACAGTTCACCGGCGACGGAAACCTCGTGTTCGTCACGCATTTCGGTCAGGTCAACGTGCTCGACCCGCAAACGGGCAGGCACGCCGCCCCGATCTTCGACCTCGTGCCCACCCCCGGGGTGGCGGACGGGACGAACGTGCCACGGCTGCCCAACGACCACGGTCTGGCCGCATGTTTCGGCGGATCGGAGGACTGCCCGGTGGCCACCACCCCGGCGGTCGATCTCGGGACCGGCCGGATTCTGGTGACGCTGTGGCGGCCGGGCGCCGATCGCGCCGCCGTCGTGTCGATGCGCTACACCGGCGGCGACGATGCGCGGGTGGTCGAGGAGTGGTCGCAGCCGGAGCTTCCGGGCGGCGCGACGACCAGTCCCGTGCTGTCCGCGGACGGCGCCACGGTGTACGTGCACGACGGCGAGGGAGCCCTGTGGGCCCTCGATGCCGGGACCGGGACGCCGCGGTGGAGCCACGACCTCGGGTACACGGCCTCCACCGGACCGGCGGTGTCCGCCGACGGACTGCTGGTCCTCGCGCCGGGGGGCCGGACCGGCGACCTGGTGGCGCTGCGCGACACCGGTGAGGCGGCCGAACTCGTGTGGCGCCGCGGCGACGTGCGCCAGCTGGGGGTGCCGGCGCTGACCGCCGACGGCATCGGATACACGGTGGCCCGAGCCGACGACGGGTTGGCCGCGCTGGTGTTCGACGCCGCCAGCGGGGAGACGCTCGACGAGGAGACCCTGCCCGACGCGGCCGGATTCTCGGTCGGCACCGCGGTCGGGCCGGCTGGCGAGTTCGTCACGGCGACGCTGCCGGGCGACGTCTACGTGCTCCGCTGACCTTTCGCCGCGGGCGGCGACGGCTCAGCCGGCGATCTGGATGAGATTGCCGCAGGTGTCGTCGAAGACGGCGGTGGTGATGCCGCCCATTTCGAGGGGCTCCTGGGTGAATCGCACCCCGAGGCTGCGCAACCGCTCGTACTCGGCGCGCACGTCGTCGACCGCGAACGAGGTGAACGGGATACCGTCGGCGACGAGGGCCTCCTTGAACGGCCGGACGGCGGGATGGCCGTCGGGCTCGAGGACCAGTTCCGGCCCGTCCGGTTGCTGCGGCGAGACGACGGTGAGCCACCGCGCCTCGCCCAGGGGGACCTCGGTCTTCTTCACGAAACCCAGGACGTCGGTGTAGAAGGCGAGCGCCTTGTCCTGGTCGTCGACCAACACGCTGGTGAGGGTGACCTTCACTGCGACTCCTTTCGATGCGCGACCGTCCATCGGTCGGCGAGGCCCTGCAGTGGCGCAACGTCCACATGATGGAACTTCGATCGCCCCTCGCGGCGGGTCCGGACCAGCCCGGCCTCCTCGAGGATCGCCAGGTGCTGCGAGATCGCCTGCCGGGACGAGCCCAGGCCGTGCCGCGAGATCAGTCGTGTGCACAGCTCGAACAGCGTCTGGCCGTCCCGGTCGACGAGCTCGTCCAGGATGGCCCGCCGGGTCGGATCCGCCAGCGCTTTGAAGACGTCGACCACACCGTCGAGAATACGCAAGTATTTGCTTGCATATCAAGACCCGCACCGGAACGACCCACCCGGCCGGGACAGGGCTCAGCGACTGGGTTCGCAGACGAACGCCGTCGGGGTGCGGCCGATCCGCGTGAGCACGACGCTCAGCGACCGCGATCCGCGCAGCTTCAGCCGCGGCCGGAGCACCGCCGGATCGACGTCGACCCCTCGCACGAGAATCTCCGCCACCCCACAGTCCATCGACGAGAGCGATTGCCGGAGAGTCTTTTCCGTGTACTTCAGTCGATCGAGAACGCGGAATCCCCGCACCCCCGCGGGGAGGGTGTCGCCGGTGAGATACGCGATCCGCGGATCGAGCTGCCACAGGCCGTGGGCGGCCGCGTAGTGCCGCACCAGCCCCGCACGCACGATCGCCCCGTCGGGATCGACGATCCACTCCCCCGGTTCCCGCTCGGGGATCTCGTCCGGCTCCGCGTCGGTGATCTCGAATACGGCGCCGTCCGAACGCAACACACTCGCCCGTCGCCGCACGCCCGGCGTGGCCAGACCCGGGGAGTACAGGCATGCCTCGCGGACGCCGCCGTCGAGCGAGACCACCTCGACCTCCCCCGCCCAGTCCAGCGCATCGAAATCCAGCCCGGGGGCACACTTGACGGCCAGGTCCCGTCCGGCGTAGGCGTCGAGCAGGTCGGGCAACGGCGGCATCAGGGCCGCCGGGTCGTGCGTGCGCCGGCCCTCGGATCGGCGGGCCGGATCGGCGATCACGGTGGTACCGCGGGTGATCGGGCGCAGCGCGTCGGCGCGGGCCAGCGCCGCCCCGGGGACGTTGTGGGCGGCCATCGCGAGGCGAACGGGGTCGAGATCGCTGCCGACCACCGCCTCCGCGACCCCCACCAGGGCCGCCAGCTCGGCGCCGATCGAGCACGTCACGTCGTGGACGCGCCGGCCGGCGAGCCGGCGGGCCCGATGCGCGGCGACGGACGCCGGCGTCGCCTGCTGCAGCGCGTCGTCGGTGAACAGCCAGCCGCCGGCAGCGGGCAGCTTCGCGACCGCCCTGCGGCGCAACAGCACCGTCTCGGTCAGCGGCGCGGTCAGGTCGGCGAAACGCGTACGCGCCCAGCCGATGTCGGCTAGGCGCGTCCGCGCGGACAGCTCCCGGACGGCCACCTCCGCGAGATCGGCCGCGCCCTGCGACGAACGCAGGTACGCGACGTCGGCGAGGGTGAACGCGTAGCCCACACTACTTGCCGGGCTTCACGCCGGTGATCATGACGTTGTAGAAGAAGCTGCGCGGGACCACGTGCCTGAGGACCTTCTCGTCCACCCAGCTGAGCGTGCGCCACCCGCCGAACGCGAAGCGCGCCCAGCCCCAGCCCAGCTTCTCCGCGGGCACCGCGGCCTCGAATGTGCGGACCGGCCAGCCCAGCAGCGCGGCCGCGAACTCCTCGCTGCTCGCCTTCACCTCGACCGCGCCGGCCGAAGCCGCCATCCGCTCCAGGTCCGACGGGTCGAAGGTGTGCAGGTCGACGACCGCCTCGAGCGCCGCGGCACGGGAGGACTCGTCGAGTTCGGCCTGCGGCCGCCGCCAGTCCCGCAGGAACGGCAGCTTCGTGACGTTGGTGGTGGCCTCCCACGTGAGGCGGCCGAGCCAGCGCGCGTAGAAGTTCCCGACCGTGCTGGGCTCGCCGGCGAAGACGAACCGGCCGCCCGGCTTCAGCACCCGCAGCACCTCCCGCAGCGACTGCTCGACGTCGGGGATGTGGTGCAGCACCGCGTGACCGACGACGAGGTCGAAGGTGTCGTCGTCGTACGGGATCGTCTCGGCGTCGGCCACCCGGCCGTCCACGTCGAGGCCGAGGTGCCCGGCGTTGCGCAGCGCCACCTTGACCATCCCGGGCGACAGGTCGGTGACCGAGCCGGTCCTCGCCACTCCGGCCTGCATGAGGTTCAGCAGGAAGAAGCCGGTGCCGCAACCGAGTTCGAGGGCCCGCTCGTACGGCAGGGGCTGGTCACCGGCGGCGGCGTCGAAACGACCCTTCGCGTAGTCGATGCAGCGCTCGTCGTAGGAGATCGACCACTTCTCGTCGTAGGTCTCGGCCTCCCAGTCGTGGTAGAGCACCTGCGCGAGCTTGGTGTCCCGAAGGGCGGCCGCCACCTCCTCGGCAGTGGCGTGCGGGTTCGGCGCGGGGTCGACCCCGTCGGTCCTGCTTGCAGTCATGAAGGGCATCCTACCCATCGGTAAGGAATGAACAAGTTCCAGTTCCGGGGTGCCTACTCCCCGACGAACTCGGCCTTACCCGGGCCGTTGGCGACGAAGGACTCCATGCCGATCGTGCGGTCCTTCGTCGCGAACAGGCCGGCGAAGACGTGCTGCTCGATCTTCAGCCCCGTGTCCAGGTCGGTGTCGAGGCCCTGGTCGATCGCGGCTTTGGCCGCCGCCAGTGCGCGGGTGGCGCCCCGGCTGAACTGCGACGCCCACGCGCGCGCCGCGTTGTACACCTCGTCCGGGGCGACGACCTCGTCGACCAGCCCCATCTGCAGGGCCTCGGCCGCACCGACGAAGCGGCCGGTGAACACCAGATCCTTCGCCCTCGACGGGCCGACGAGGCGGGCGAGGCGCTGCGTTCCGCCGCCGCCCGGGATGATGCCGAGCAGGATCTCCGGCACACCGACCTTCGCGTTGTCGCCGGCGATCCGCCGGTCCGCACCCAGCGCGAGCTCCAGGCCGCCCCCCAGCGCGTAGCCGGTGATCGCGGCCACCGTCGGCTTCGGGATCTCCGCCACCGACCCCAGCGCCGACTGCAGATCCGCGATGATCTCGCTCATCTGCACGTAGCTCAGCTCGGCCATCTCCTTGATGTCCGCGCCGGCCGCGAACACCTTCTCACCGCCGTAGACGATCACCGCCTTGACGTCGGAGTTCACGGTCGCCTCGCGCGCAGCGGCCCGGATCTCCTCCTGCACCTGCCGGTTGAGTGCGTTCATCGGCGGCCGGTCGAGCCGGATGGTGCCGATACCGTCGGAGACCTCGAGTGTCACGAATTCAGCCATGAGGCACAGGCTAGTTGGCATCCCGGGCGGCCCACGGATGCGGCCCCGCCTCGTAGTAGCCGTCCTGCTCGGGGAACTCCACCCGGAGCTGTCCCTCCCAGGTGATCCGGGTCGGCAGGATCGGCGTGATCTGCGGCTCCGCAGCGAGGATCTCCGCGACCGAGCCGAACCGTGACAGGGCCGTCAACTGGCTCCAGGTCGGGGGCAGCAGCACACTGCCGCCCTCCTGCCAGTGCGCGATCGCCTCCTGCGGAGTCTGCCACCGCACCTCGTCGGCCTCGCTCGTCTCGCCGTCGGCGATCTGTCCCTCGGGGGCCGCCGCGACGAAGAACCTCGTGTCGTAGCGACGACCCTCTCCGACCGGCGTGATCCAGTTCGACCACGGCCGCAACAGGTCCGCACGCAGCACCAGCCCCTCACGTTCGAGGAACTCGCCGAAGGTGAGCTCCCGAGCCTCGAGCTGCCTGCGGGCCTCCCCGAACGGTGTCGTGTCCGCCACCACGGTGTCCGGTGTCGCACCGGCGAGCAGCACCCCGCACTCCTCGAACGTCTCGCGCACGGCCGCGAGGACGAGCGCCTGCGCGAGCGTCTCGGAGGTGCCGAACCGCTCCGACCACCAGGGCACGGGCGGTCCCGCCCACGCCACCGTCGCAGCGCTGTCCGACGGGTCGACGCCGCCGCCGGGAAACACCGTCATGCCGCCGGCGAACGCCATGCCGCGCACGCGCTGCAGCAGGAACACCTCGACGCCACGGTCGCCGTCCCGGACGAGGATCACCGTCGAGGCATCCTTGAGCGGCATCGCCGCTGCACCCGCGGGTTCTCCCGAACGTTCGATAGCCATACTCACAAGTTACGGCATGACGTGACACACAACTCACCCACCCGGCTGCTCCGCGCGGCAGTGACCTCGGCCGCGGCTCCGCTACGCGCGGCGGTGTGCTCGGCCGCGGCTCCGCTCCGCTACGCGCGGCGGTGACCTCGGCCGCGGCTCCGCTCCGCTACGCGCGGCGGTGCCTCCCGGGCTGGTACGTGCGGCGCGCGAAGAACCGGCCGTCCGCCTTGTCGAGCGTGATCGCCTGGCTGAACGCATCGCTGAGGTTCTCACCCGTGATCACGTCGTCGAGCAGACCCTGCGCCACCACCTGCCCCTCCTTGAGCAGCATCGCGTGGGTGAAGCCCGGCGGGATCTCCTCCACGTGATGGGTGATCAGCACGATCGCCGGAGCGTCCGGGTCGGCCGCCAGCATGCCGAGCCGCGCCACGAGCTCCTCACGACCACCGAGGTCCAGGCCGGCGGCGGGCTCGTCGAGCAGCAGCAACTCCGGATCCGTCATCAGCGCCCGGGCGATGAGCACGCGCTTGCGCTCACCCTCGGAGAGCGTGCCGTAGGTGCGGTCGGCGAGATGCTCGGCGCCGAGGCTTTCGAGCATCTCCACGGCGCGTGCGCTGTCCACCTCGTCGTACCGCTCGCGCCAGCGCCCCAGCACGCCGTACCCCGCGGAGATCACCAGGTCCACGACCTTCTCGTCGCCCGGCACACGGTTCGCCAGCGCCGACGACGACATCCCGATCCGGGGCCGCAGCTCGGACAGGTCGGTCTTCCCGAACGTCTCCGCCAGCACGTGCGCCGTCCCCGATGTGGGGAATGTCTCCGCTGCGGCCACCCGCAGCAGCGACGTCTTACCCGCCCCGTTCGGACCGAGGATCACCCAACGTTCGTCGAGTTCCACCTTCCAGGACACGGGACCGACGAGGACGTTGCCGCCCCGCCGCACGAGCACGTCGTCGAATTCGATGAGCAGATCGGGATCAGGTTTTGCCACGCCGACCATCTTTGCGTACGCGCACGAGCGGTTCACGGCAGGATCGCTTCCGTGTCGTACCCCTCGCCTCCACCGCACCCCTCCCCCGCACCCGGCGAGCCGCCGGTGGGACCTGCCGTCGCCCGGTCCGACGCCGGTCCCTTCCCGCTGGGCGCCTTCCCCGGCGACGACGGGACGCGGTTCGCCGTGCACGCGCCCCACGGCAGCCGTGTTCAGCTCTGCCTGATCGACGACGCCGGCCGCGAGGAACGCATCGACCTGCCGGACAAGACGTACGGCGTCTGGCACGGCGCGGTGCCGGGGGTCCGCCCGGGCCAGCGCTATGGCTACCGCGTGCACGGCGCGTGGCAGCCCCGGACCGGGCTACGTGCCAATCCGCACAAGCTGCTGCTCGACCCGTGGGGCCGGCAGCTGACCGGTGACATCGGCGACACGGCCCGCTTGCTCGGCTACGAGCGCACCCCGTTCGGCGATGCGTCGACCGTGGACTCCCTCGGCCACACACCGCTGTCGGTGGTGGCCGACAACCCCGGCCGGGCCCGGCACAACCGTCCCGGCACGCCGTGGGAGCAGACGGTGATCTACGAACTGCACGTCGGCTCCTACACCGCCCGCCATCCCGCCGTCCCCGAGCAGTGGCGCGGCACCTATCTGGGTCTGACGGCGCCGGCCGTGCTCGAACACCTGGTCGGCCTGGGGGTCACCGCCGTCGAACTGCTGCCCGTGCACGCCTTCCTCACCGAACCACCCGTACGGGATCGCGGCATGCGCAACCACTGGGGTTACTCCACCGCTTCGTACTTCGCGCCCCACCCGGGCTACGCGGCCACCCCCGGCAACGAGATCGCGGAGTTCCGGACGATGGTCGACACGCTCCACGAGGCGGGCCTCGAGGTGATCCTCGACGTGGTCTACAACCACACCTGCGAATGGTCGGTGGACGGCCCGCACGTGTCCTGGCGCGGCCTCGACGCGCCCGGCTACTACCTCCTCGACGCCACCGGCCACGACATCGACCTGACGGGCTGTGGCAACACCGTCGACGGCAGTTCCCCGGTGGCGGTGCGGATGATCTGCGACAGCCTGCGGTACTGGGCGACGGAGATGGGTGTGGACGGCTTCCGGTTCGACCTGGCCAGCGCGCTCGCCCGGCCGCGAGGCGGCGACTTCGATCCCCGGGCGGCGGTGTTCACCGCCATCACCACCGACCCCGTCCTGACCCGGCTCAAGCTGATCGCCGAGCCCTGGGATGCGACCCTGCCCGGCTACCAGCTCGGCAACATCGGTCCCCAGTGGTCGGAGTGGAACGATCGTTACCGCGACTCGGTGCGGCGCTTCTGGGCGCGCGGTGCGGGAATCCGGGAGGTCGCCTCCCGGCTCGCGGGCTCGGAGGACCTCTACGGCCGGCACACCCACCGGCCGTGGATGTCGATCAACTTCGTCACCGCGCACGACGGTTTCACGATGGCCGACCTCGTCAGCTACCGGCGCAAGCACAACGAGGCCAACGGCGAACAGGGCCGTGACGGTAGCGACAACAACGAATCCGTCGACCACGGCGTCGAAGGACCCACGGACGATCCGCGGATCGTGGCCGCCCGGGCCCGGCACGTGCGTGCGCTGCTCGCCACCCTGCTGCTGTCGACCGGCACCCCGATGCTGCTCGCCGGCGACGAGTTCGGGCACTCCCAGGGCGGCAACAACAATGCCTATTGCGTGCCCGCCGACGTCCCGGTCCGCGACGCCTGGCCACTCGACTGGGAGCACGCGGACCAGGAACTCGTCGAGTTCGTGCGGCAGACGTTGCGTCTGCGCAAAGTGGTGCCGGTGCTGCGTCAGGGCCGCTTCTTCGACGGCAGGGCCCGCCAGGTCGGCTACCCCGACCTGGTGTGGTTCGGCGCGGACGGAAGGGAACTGCAGGAGGCGGACTGGCTCGACGAGAACCGGCGGACGCTGCAGGCGTGGGTGGACGGCTCGCAGCTGGGCACGGTCACCCGCGCGGGCGTTCCGCTGACGGACAGCAGCGGCCTGCTCGTGCTGCACGCAGGCGGCCCCACCACCCTGACCCTCGGCCGGGCCGAGTGGTACCACGGTGCGATGGTGTGCGCCTTCGACTCGAGCTCCCTCGACGGAGAGCCCGCGGATCTCACGCCGCTGCCCGCCGGCTCGACGTTCCCGCTGACCGGGCCGACGCTGCTGGTGTTCCGGATCGCGACGTGATCAGCCCGGGACGGCGACGACCGTCACCGACCCCGGCGTCACCTCGGTGAATCCCGCGTCCCGTACCGCCACGGCGGTGCCGGCGTCGACCCGCTCCGTCAGGTACCGCCACCGGGCGGGGTCGGCGTCGCGCACGGCACACACGAATCCGGAGTCGGCCCATGCGCCGGCGCGCTCGACGTCCAGGGCCCCGGCCAACAGCATCGCGGCGTGGCCGACCTGTGCCGCGGCCTTCCCGACGGTCATGCCGAGCGCGGCGTCGATCCACAGCACCGGAACTCCGGCGGGCGGATCGCCCGGGGTGTCGTGGGGCAGATCGGTGCCGCCGATCTGCAGCCGCGAGATGCGCGGATCGAGAGCGCCGACGGGCCCCGGGACCAGTGCCCGGGCGTGTGCCCCCCGGTGTTCGACGGTGATTCCGTCGACCTCCTGCGCGGCGCGCCACTGGGCACCGCGGGCGCGACGGCTGACCTTGCGGATGCGCGCGTCGGTCCACGCGAGGTAGGGCTCGCGCCACGGGCCGGGTTCACCGGCCGGCCCGGTCCCGACGCGTGGGTCCAGGCACAGCGCGATCGTCGCCATCGCAGCAGCCTCGAGCAGCGCGCTACGGGAGGGCGGATCCTGCTTGGGGATGTGCAGCACGATCGGCATCGCGAGCACCGCCCCGGGGTCCTCCGGGTCCGGTCGATGCCCGTAGCCGCGGGCGAGGACACCGTGGCGCGCCACGAAATCCGCACCGTGGCGAGCCACGACATCCGCACCGTGGCGAGCCACGACATCCGCACCGTGGCGAGCCACGACATCCGCACCGTGGCGAGCCACGACATCCGCACCGTGGCGAGCCACGACGTCGGGACCGAGCGGGGCCGTGGCCTCAGGCACCGGTGTCGAGGGGCACGCGGCGCAGGGTGCCGTCGACCCGGTCGGCGGCCTCCACCTCGTCGCGGGTGACGCCGAGGACGAACAGCACCGCGTCCAGGTACGGGTGGGACAGCGCGGTGTCCGCGACCTCGCGTAGCGCCGGCTTGGCGTTGAAGGCGATGCCGAGCCCTGCCGCGCCGAGCATGTCGATGTCGTTGGCGCCGTCGCCGACCGCGACGGTCTGCTCGATCGGCACGCCGGCCTCGGCGGCGAACTCCCGCAGGGCACGGGCCTTGGCGGCACGGTCCACCACCTCGCCGACGACGCGGCCGGTGAGCTTGCCGTCGACGATCTCGAGCGTGTTCGCCCGGACGAAGTCCAGTTCGAGTTCGTGGGCGAGGCCGTCGATGACCTGCCGGAAGCCACCGGAGACGACGCCGCATCGGAAGCCGAGCCGGCGCAGCGTGCGGATGGTGGTCCGGGCGCCGGGGGTGAGCTCGAGGTTCTCGGCGACCTCGTCGATCACCGACGCGGGCAACCCGGCCAGGGTCGCCACCCGCTGGTTCAGCGACTCGGTGAAGTCGATCTCCCCGCGCATCGCGGCCTCGGTGACGGCGCGGACCTTGTCCTCCACGCCGGCGTGCGCGGCGAGCATCTCGATGACCTCGCCCTGGACGAGGGTGGAGTCGACGTCGAACACGATCAGCCGCTTCGAGCGGCGGGCGAGACCGGCGCGCTCCACGGCGATGTCGACACTGAGGCCCGCGGCGACCTCGGCGAGCCCGGCGCGCAATCGGACGTCGGCCTCGGCGCCGGGGTCGGCCGCGGTCACCATGAGTTCGAGACCTGTCACCGGATAGTCGGCGATGCCCCGGATCGAGTCGATGTTGGCGCCCTGCCGCGCGAGCTCACGACCCACCGAACGCAGCGCCCGGGCGCTGACGGGACTGCCGAGGACCACAACGGCGTGGGTGGACACGGTCGAGCCGATACCCGGCTCGACACCGGTCTGCACCTGGGCGTGCATGCCGATGGTGGCCATGGCGGCCTCGATCTCGTCCTGCAGGGCATCGGGATCGGCGGGGCAGGAGACCAGCACACCGAGGGTGAGCCGGCCCCGGATCACGACCTGCTCGACGTCGAGCAGATCGACCTCGTGCCGGGTGAGCGCCGCGAAGAGCACAGAGGTCACGCCGGGATGGTCCGGCCCCGTCACAGTCACCAGCATCGCGGTGTCAGACGCCACCTACGTCTCCGATCCTTCGTCCGTCGCGGCACATGCTCACTCATTGTGCCAGGTGAACGGGGTGCCGAACGAGCAGGGGTCCACCCCGGAAGAATGCGCAAGGCCCCGCCCGTCGGGACGGGCGGGGCCTCGGGAAGCGTCGATCCGGTGTGCGGATCAGCGGTCGGCGGGGGTCCTCTCGGCACCCTCGCTCAGCGCCACATGGTTGTGCTTGTTGCTGCCCGGACCGACGTGCGCCTCGGCGCGGATGCGGTCCACCATGTGGGGGTAGTGCAGCTCGAACGCCGGGCGCTCCGAGCGGATGCGCGGCAGCTCGTAGAAGTTGTGCCGCGGCGGCGGGCAGCTCGTCGCCCACTCGAGGGAGTTGCCGTAACCCCACGGGTCGTCGACGGTCACGACCTGGCCGTACCGGTAGCT